>NZ_JAOQJO010000004.1:167055-197841 GCF_025567015.1 Waltera acetigignens
GCAGTCCATGGATTCTGTGCTGACACCATCAAAAGACAATATCATAATATCTCCTGCCGCCAGATTGCTGCCAACCCTTTTTCCCGCCGCCCGGATCGCTTCCATGGCGCCAAAGGCCTCATTGTCGTTTTCGCAATAGACCACATTGATATTGTCGTATTTTTTCAGGAAAGCTTCCATGACTTCCTTCCCCTTGGCCTGGGTAAATTCTCCCGATACCTGGTCTAACAGATCCCAACCGTATTTTGCCGCGCCCTGCTCCAATCCTCTGGTACGTCCGATCTGGGCGGAAGCTCCGATATTTCCCTGAATATTTACAATATGAAGATCCTCCGGTGCAATTCCCTTGCTGATGGAAAAGGAATTCAGCCACTCCGACATTTTCAGGCCTTCCAGTTCAAAGTCCGAACCCACGAAGCAGGTGAACAGACTGTCATCCTCCACATCCACCTTACGGTCCACGATGACCACCGGGATCCCGGCATCCTTTGCTTCCCTGAGCACCGTGTCCCATCCGGTCTCCGTCACCGGTGCCAGCACGATGTAGTCCACCTCCTGCTGGATAAAGGTTCGGATGGCCCGGATCTGGTTGGCCTGCTTCTGCTGACCATCCTCGAAGATCAGGTCGTACCCGGCCTCTTTTGTAAAGGTACTTTTCATGGACTCCGTGTTGGCACTGCGCCAGTCGGATTCCGCTCCCACCTGGGAAAATCCCACCACAATACGGTCTGTCTGTGTATCCTCTGGTGTTGCAATATCCTCCGCAGTGCTTTGTCTGTCGCCGCATCCTGCAAGCAGGATTCCCAGCCCCAGCAGCAGACCCGCCATCCATCGTCTTCCTGTTCTGCATTTCTTCATATCTGTAATGTCATCCTGTTCTGTCATACTTCCCGCCCGGAAATCGCTCTGTCATTCTCTCATTTTCCGGCAGGTTCTTTCTCTGTATGAAAATACGCCACAGAGCTCTCCAGTTCCCCGGAGATCTGTTTCATTTTATCACAGTTTGCGCCCACTGTCTGTATCTGTGTCAGGATTTCCTCAATGTTTGCATTCACCTGCTGGTTGTTGGCAGCATTTTCCTCACTGATAGCACTGAGGCTGCCGATATTGCCCAGAATATCCTCTTTCTGCTGTGACAGACGTCCGGTCTCTCCGGCGATCTTGCGGATCTCTTCCGCAGAATGTCTGATACTTTGCTCTAACTGCTGATACTGCTCTCTGGTTGCAATAATGTGATCCTGTTCCTCCCGGATGATATTCTTTACCACATCCGCCTGTTCCACAGTCTCACCGGATTTCTCCATAATGCCCTGGGCCAGATTTTTGATCTGCTCGGCACCGGCAGCGCTCTGCTCCGACAGTTTGCGGATCTCTTCCGCCACCACGGCAAAGCCTCTGCCCGCCTCTCCGGCTCTGGCGGCCTCGATGGAGGCATTCAGACTTAACAGATTGGTCTGTCCGGAAATGGAGAAGATCAGAGCTACCGCCTCATCGATCTTTTCGATATAATCGTTGGTCTCATGAATCTTCGCTGTAATGGTATTCACGGATTCCACAGAACGATTGCTGCCGGTCATGATCTTTTCCATGCCTTCCCCCGCCTTTTTGCTGTTGTCCTGTATTTCTTCCGAATCCTTCTGCAGCTGTCCGGCACTGACACTGATGTCATTGACCGCCTCTCCGATCTCATCCATACGGTCACTGATATTCTGCACATTTTCCGCCATTTCCTCCGCTGCGGAAGACAGCTGCTCCATCGCCTGACTGATCTGTCCAGCCTGTTCTGTGGTGGCATCGCTTCCCTCTGCCACCTGCCGTACACTGTTTAGAAGTTCTCCGGATACCTCCTGTACACCGCCGATGACCTGTGCCAGATTCCGCTGCATCTGTGAGGTATTCTGTAACAGATTACGGATCTCCCGGACAATACTGTCGGATTCTTTTCTGGCACTCAGATCACCTTCCGCCAGGGCATCCACCCTGCTGCCGGTCTCTTTCATCTTGCCCGACAGTGCTCTGCTCAGGAAAAAGCAGATAACACCAAACAGGATCACCATGCCCACTGCGCAGACCATGAATACAACCTCGATCTCCCACAGGGCATCGGTGATCTCATTTTTCCGTTCCGCCGCAAAAGCCACTGCAGTGATCTGTCCGTTATTCATAATCGGGATATAATAACCATAATAAGTATTTCCCTCAATCACTACATTTTTATCATAATATCCCTCCGTCCCAAGATCCTGATCCATGGGGATTTCACGGATACGATAGTCATTTTCATTTTTAATGGATGTGGTAGCCGGAATGCCGTCTGCAAGAATGGCCATCTCCAGGCCTTCTTCCTTCAGGCTGTCCAGGTACTCATAATAACCGCTGGCATTCATTGCCGTGATCTCATTTTCCTTACAGTATTTTGCCAGATTATCCGCAGTTACATGCAGTGTGGTCTGCACACTGCCTTCCAGATTCGTTCTGGTCAGACGTAAAGATGTGGTACTGAGGATTACTGTTGCCAAAACTACCGGTGCCAGTGCCAGCAGCATCAACAACAGGAACAGGCTGCATCCCTGCTTTTTCAGAGTTTTCTGCTTTTTTACCTTCGTTTTTTTCATAACTTCTACCCCCTGATATTCGGTGGATTCCTTTTACTAGCGGAAAAAGAGTGTGACTGCACACCAGCCACGCTCTTTCCGCTCCTCCCTATTTTCAGCTGCTTTTATTTGTTCTGCAGCATTTTCTTTTTTCTTGCGATGACCACACTCTGTACTACCAGGAACAGACACAGCATAGCTGCAATGGTGATACCGGTCCACCATGCCTGATCCAGACCTGCACTGGATACGATATTCTGGATGGTGCTCAGGGACAATACACCGAAGAAAGTTCCGATGATATTGCCGACACCACCAGTCAGCATCGTACCGCCGATGATGGAGGATGCAATGGCGTTCATCTCCATGCCGCTGGCATGAGAAGCAGATCCGCTTCCTACATGCAGGAAGTACACATAACCGCCGATACCTGCCAACAGTCCGCAGAGCAGATGGGACATGAACTTGGTTCTCTTCACATTGATACCTAACATCAGCGCGCTCTGATTGTTACCGCCTACCGCATAGAAGCTGCGGCCCATCTTGGTCCAGCGAAGCATGATAAACATCAGAATGACTACTAAAAGCGCCACAATCACACCGATCTCCACATAAGCATTGACGTAATTGCCCAGTTTGTTCACGGAGCCCATTCCTGGAACGATCACACGGGTTTCCTTCAAAGCAGTGAAACTTTCGTTGGCTACGTTGAAAGGTTTGGTATTTACGATCGTTGTCATACCTCTGGCGAAGAACATACCCGCCAGGGTCACGATAAAGGGCTGGATATCCAGGTATGCTACCAGGAAGCCCTGTACGATACCGAAAGCAAGGCCAATGGCTACTGCCAGTAACATGGATACAAATACATTACCGCCGCCGAAGTCCAGATATACGGCGCAGCTCATGCTGACCAGTGCCACCACACCGCCGACGGAAATATCGATTCCACCGGTGATCATGACTAAACTCATGCCGCAGGACAGAATGATCAGTGCTGCGTTAGCGTTCAGAATGTTGAAAAATGTCTGAGGTTTTAAGAAGCCTTTTCCCTGGAACACGATGGCTCCGATATACATTACGAAGAATACTACGATCGTGATGGTCAGCAGCAGATTGGTATCTGTCATATTTTTTAACTTCTTACCCATATCAGCCAACCTCCTTTACAGCCTTGCCCTGCTTCAGCTTCTTGCCGAAAGCGGACAGCCATTCTCTTACCTTGGGAGTACTTAAGACTACCAACAGGATAACCACTACCGCCTTGTAAGCAGGAAGTGCATCGGACTGTACGTCGAATTTGTACAAGGTGGTGGTCAGGAACTGGATGACATAAGCACCCAGAATGGAAGCTGCCATGTTGAACTTACCACCGCTTAAAGAGTTACCTCCCAGAGCTACTGCCAGGATGGCATCCATCTCGATATCCTTTGCAATAACGGAGTAGTTGATGGAGGACAGACGGCTTACTTTGATCAGTGCTGCCACTGCCACGCACAGTCCCAGGATCACGAAGGTCAGGAACTTGATAAATGTGGGATTCAGGCCGTTCAGTTTGGAAGAATTCTCATTAATACCTACGGACTGGGTGTAAAGTCCCAGTGTCGTGAACTTCAGCACCAGGAAGATCACCAGTACACAGGCCGCTGCAATGAAGAACGGTGTGGGAATGGGGATCCCGGGGATAAATCCGCCGAAATAACTGAAGGTAGGATCACTTACGATAGGAAGTTCGTTGTTGTTGATCCATGCGGCAATGGAACGGCCTGCCGTATAGAGGATCAGGGTCGCTACCATGGGCTGGATCTTGAAATATGCTACCAGCACACCGTTAAAGGCGCCGAACAGCATCGCTGCCACACATGCCACCAGGAATGCTACGATAATGGGGGCCTGCAGGGTATCGGGTCTGGAATTGGTACCACACAGGACTCTTAAGATCACGCTGCCTGCGATGGCAATGGCAGCGCCCACGCTGATATCCTGTCCGCCGGAAGCTGCAGTGACCAGTGTCATGCCAATGGCTAAAATAGCCAGTTCGGAACCGTAGTCCAGGATCGTCATCAGGTAACCGGACAATACCGGATCTCCTGCGCTGTTATATCCCAGTGTGATCTTGAAGAAACTGGGGTCTACGATCAGATTGAATACTGCCAGGATTATCAGGGCTGCAATGGGAATGAAAATCTGCTGCCGGAACAATCCGCTCAGGAAATTTTTATTACCTTTTTCTACTTTCTTTTCATTACTCATGCTTACTTTCACCTCCGGCAATCGTACTCATAATCTTGGTCTGGGTCAGATCTTCTCCGGACAATTCTCCTACCACCTTGCGGTCTCTCATGACTACCAGTCGGGAGCAGGTACGGAGCATCTCGTCGGTCTCGGAAGAGATGAAGGTCACGCTCATGCCTTCACTTGCCAGCTTCAGTACCAGCTTCTGGATATCCACCTTGGTACCGACATCGATACCTCTGGTGGGCTCATCCAGAATCAGATATTCCGGATGGGTCAGAAGCCATCTGGCTAAGATTACCTTCTGCTGATTACCGCCGGACAGCGACTTGATGGGTGTCTCGGCCGATGCCGTCTTGATATCCAGCAGTTTGATGTATTCGTCTGCAAATTTATTAGCTTCCGCCTTGGAAATAGGGTGGAAGAATCCACGAAGTACCTGTAATGCCAGGATAATATTCTCTCTTACGGACAAGTCACCTACGATACCGTCACGCTTACGATCCTCCGGCAGATAGCCGATTCCACAACGCATAGCATCCAGAGGCTTATTGATCTTGACCTGCTTGCCGTTCTTTTTCACCGTACCGCCGATGACACGGTCAGCACCGAAAATAGCGCGGACGCACTCGCTTCGGCCAGATCCCAGCAGTCCCGTAAATCCATTGACCTCGCCCTTCTTAATATAGAAGTCAAAGGGCTTGATTCCGGCATCGCTGCACAGATCTTTGGTCTCAAATAAGGGGGCTCCGTTCTCCGTCTTCTGTTCCGTGGGCTGCTCGCCTTTGATATCGGACAGGTCATCCAGTTCCTTACCCAACATTTTGGATACCAGTTGTACTCTGGGCAGATCCTTGATGGCATATTCACCTACCAGACTGCCGTCACGCATAACAGTGATCTTGTCACACACTTCATATACCTGATCCAGGAAATGGGTTACGAAGATGATACCCACGCCTCTGGCCTTCAGATCGCGCATCAGACCGAAGAGCTTTGTCACTTCCTGCTCATCCAGAGAGGAGGTCGGCTCATCCAGGATCAGTACTTTACAATCCATATCTACAGCTCTGGCAATGGCTACCATCTGCTGTACGGCGATGGAACAGCTTGCCAGCTGCTGGGACGCTTTCGCGGGGATATCCAGATTCTGTAAGATCTTGTCTGCGTCCTCATTCATTTTTTTCCAGTTCTGATAGATCTTATTGGAACGTCCTATGTACATGTTCTCCGCCACGGACAGATTCGGACAGAGTGTAATCTCCTGATATACCGTACTGATGCCCAGCTTCTGTGCCTCCTGCGGAGAGTGAATGGATACGGCTTTGTCATTGCCGTCGATGAAGATCTGACCTTCATCTTTGCTGTAGACACCTGTCAGTACCTTGATCAGGGTTGACTTTCCGGCACCGTTCTCTCCCATCAGCGCATGGATCTCACCTTTGTTCAGATGGAAGTCCACACCTCTCAGAGCACGTACACCGGGAAAGCTTTTGTGAATATTTTTCATTTCCAATACTGTGTTATTGTCCAAAAGTTTCACCCCTTAATCTGTAACTATTCAGAGCCATGTAAATATCATGAAATGTTCTTCGAATGCTGGCATTCGTAAGAATATTTTATGATATTTATAGGGCGAAGTAACCACATTCGCAATAAAGTGGGCTCTGAAAGAGCCTTTTGCGAATGGGGTTCTGAATAGTTACTCTTTTGATAAAAGAAGCGCGGAGCTAGCATGCGCCGCGCTTCTGGTCGTTTACGTCAGATTAGATACCGTAGTTGTCTACATCTTCCTGAGTAATGGTGGTTGCATCGAAGCCTTTCTCATCCATGATGATGGTCTTCTCGGAGATGGTCTCGCCGTTCTCCAGCTTCTTGATGATGTCATCGATATAGGAAGCCTGGAAAGGATTGCACTGTCCATCGTAGTTCCAGTTGCCTGCCTTCAGTTCTTCCAGAGCCCACTTGTTGCAGTCAAAGCCCATAACGATAACGTCTTTACCAACACCGTGGGAGATATTAGCCTTATCCAGAGCTGCTACAGCACCCTTAGCCATATCATCGTTCTCAGCGTAGATTACGTTGAAAGGAGTACCTGCGTCGATTACAGACTGTACGATCTGCTGTGCTTTCTCTGCGTTCCACTCAGCGGTCTGCTGTGTTACCAGATTGAATCCGTCGTTTGCTGCTGCGTCATCCAGAGCACCGGTACGTCCCTGCTGTGCTGCGGAACCCATAACACCCTGTAAGTGGATAATGTTGTATTCACTTAAGTTCTGGCTCTTTAACCAGTCAACTGCGGTCTGGCCTTCCTTTGCCATATCGGATACGATGGATGCCTCATACAGGCTCTCATCTGCATCAATGGTACGGTCGAAGAGGATAACTCTGATACCTGCATCCTGTGCATCCTTCAATACGGAATCCCAACCTGCGGTATCTGCTGCGGACAGAAGCAGATAGTCAACGCCATCCTGAATGAACTTCTGTGCTGCAGTGATCTGCTCATCGTTCTTTAAGCTGTATGCGAAAGATGCTTCGTAGCCGTTAGCCTCGGTAAAGGTATTCTTCATATCCTTATCGTTTGCGGTACGGTAACCGGACTCGTTGGGGTCATTGTTGATGATGCCGACTTTGATCATATCTCCGGAGGAGCTGGAGCTGGTCGTTCCTGCGCTTGCACTTTCGGTTGCTGCGTTTGCACTTCCGGTTGCTGCGTTTGCACTTCCGGTTGCTGCGTTGCTGCCTGCATCAGAGGAGCCGCATGCTACAAGGCTGAATACCATGGTTGCTGCCATTACTGCTGCTAAAATTTTCTTCTTCATTGTGTAACCTCCCAATTTGTTTTTGTTACCCAAAGAACTATTTCTTTGATGATCTTATTGTAAAGCGGATCCGGGGAAAAAACCATGAAGATACCTCACGGAAAAGTTGAAATTTTTATGGTAAAAAAAACCACCGGCGTAAAAAGTTGATTTTTTTACGATAGTGGTTCATTTTTTTAATACTGCGGAAGCCGGACCGTGACGCAGGTGCCCTCCCCGTAGGTACTGGTAATGGTGATACCATAGTTTTCACCGAAATTCAGACGGATACGTTCGTTCACATTGTACAGGCCGTAGATATCGGTCTCCCGGACCTTCCGGTTGCGGATGCCTTTCCTCACCTGCTCCAGCCGCTCCGGCGTCATCCCCTTGCCGTTGTCCGTGATCAACAGAATGCAATCCTCTCCGTCCAGTTCTCCTTCGATCCGTATCATGCCCTTGCCACGTTTGTTCTTGATTCCGTGGTACAGTGCATTTTCCACCAGAGGCTGCAGCGTGATCTTGGGAATCTGGCAATGGTTTAATTCTTCCGGAACACAGATCTCATATTGAAGGATGTCCTGATAACGCATCTGCTGGATCTCCAGGTAGCTGCGGACGTGCTGCAGTTCTTCTTTTACATCCAGAATATCCTGTCCCTGATTCAATGAGATCCGGAAAAAGTCCGACAGGCTGCCTACCATGCTCACGACCTTTTTCTGTTCTCCCGCCTCCGCCAGCCATACAATGGCATCCAGCGTATTATATAAAAAGTGCGGATTGATCTGGGACTGCAGCAGTTCAAATTCCGCCTTGCGCAACCGGATCTGCTCCGTCTTCACCTGCTCTAACAGTTCGTTGATCTTGTCGATCATGGTATTCAGTGAATCGCTGAGCACCTGGGCCTCCACGCCCCCCGTCACGTCGGAGCGCACCGTCAGGTCACCTTTTGCCACCTGATCCGTCACCTGGGTAAGGCGTCTTATGGGGCTCGTGATACTTAACGGTATATAATAGGATAAGAATAAAAACAGAACCAGGATCAGTGTAAAGGCAATGATGGAGAAACGGATCATATTCACGAAGAAATCCTGATATTGCTGCCTGCTCTCCTGAATCCCCCGGATCTCGTAATAGATGTACTGGGACATGGTATCACCCACCAGAGACGTCACAATCTGCACATCATTTTCCCAGATTTCCATGTTGTCCTCGTAGCGGTTGCCTTCCCGGATATTGTCCTCGATCCTGCCGATATAGGTCTCCAGATTGTTCAGATATTTTTTGACACTGGTCAGTCGTTTCAGGTTCTCCTGAGATTCCGTCAGTTCTTCCAGACCGGCCACGATGTCATCTGCCTCCACCAGCATATCATGCAGACTGGACTCTTCCAGCGTCTTGTTCCCTACGATCAGCAGATAAGTCTCATAATCGAAATCCTTCTGGAAATCCAGGCTGAACTGACTGGCCATGACGGAGGAATTGATCATATCCTCGTATCTGCGGTTATTGTTCCATAAATTATAGAAGCAAAAGATCAGGAACAATACAAAAGGCACCAGAAGGCAAAGATAGGAATATCTTATCTTTGCCACCAGTGTCGAATGTTCATACAATTCTTTTATCTTTTTTCTCATAGGAATCCCCCTTATCCATGGCCACGGCTAATTGGTGCCGCCCCGGTACTGGGTAGGGGTCATTCCCTGGGTCTTCTTGAACAGATAGGAGAAATAGTGTGGATCCTTGTAGCCCACCTCCTGGCTGATCAGGCTGCTGCGCTTGCCGGTGCAGCGCAAGAGTTCCTTTGCCTTGTTCATACGATAGTCTGTCAGATATTTGATAAAGCTCTGTCCGGTCTGCTGGCTGAAGATCATGCTCAGATGGTTCGGTGAGAAATTCACGTGGGATGCCAGCAGATTCAGGGAAAGTTCCTCGTCTGCATAATTCTCATCAATGTATTTCATCACCTGTTCCACCACATCATCATACCGGCTGCTGGCAGCCTTATCTCTGACTGCCAGTGCTTTCTGCAGAATTCTGGTAATGTAATGGATCGCACTATCGCTGTCCTGCAGGGTCTTCTCGTCCTGATTGGGTGTTTCCAGTTCCTGCGTATCCGTCTGCAGGCTTTCCAGAAAATCTGCCACACAGAAATAGACATCCATGGTAATATACTGCCTGAAAATATTGGACTGCAGTGCCTTGTTGCTGAGATCCCGGAAAAATTCTTCCACGAAGTAGACCACTTCCTCCCGGTCACCCTGTTTTAAGAATTCCTGGATTCTTGTGCGGTCGATCTGCTTTGGATTGACTTCCTTGATGTCAAAATTATCTTCCTTCTGCGCTTCCTCCGTCATATGTCCGCTGTCCAGGATCCGGCTGTCCTGCACCAGATATCTGTGGGCAAAAGCATGACTGGCCTGTTCAAAAGATGTCGGAAGCTCCCGCAGACGGTTCACCGGCTTGCCGATACCACCGAAATACCGCACATGTTCATAGCCTTCCATAATGTCCTTGATCTTTTCTATGTATTCCTGTTGCAGCAGCAATAGCTGTTCCTCGGAATCGGCTTTTAATAAGAATGCTTTTCCTTCCAGATTACGATCAAAGGTGATCACCGTCCTGCCGTCTTCCAGTCCCCGCAGTTCCTGTTCAATCCGGATCAGGCTGCCGGAATACTCATCCTGCGCATGACGCAGAGACTGGGTCTTGAACAGAATAATATTGTACCAGGGTGCCGACAGATCGATCCCCAGAATCTCTGCCGATTCCAACAGTTCTGCCACGGTGCTTTCTCCGGTGACCAGTTCCTGGAACAGTTTTTTCCGCTCTCTGAGATTGTTTTCCTCCATCTCCTGCAAATACCGCTCTCTGATCTGAATGGCTCTGTGCTTCTCCTCGATCTTCGCCGACAATTCATCCAATTCCGCCAGCAGTTCCTCACCATTGATGGGTTTGGACAGATACTGGGCCACTCCCAGCTTGATAGCTTCCTTGGCATATTCAAATTCCTGGTAACCGGACAGAATAATGATTTCTGTGTCCGGAAGCTCCTTGCGGATCAGACGGCTCAGTTCCAGGCCGTCCATAAACGGCATCCGGATATCGGTGATCACGATATCCGGACGCAATTTCTGGATCATGGGATAGGCCAGCTCTCCGTCGCCGGCCTCCCCACAGAACTCATAGCCATGAGCCTTCCAGTCGATATTATTTTTGATTCCTTCACGGATGACAAATTCATCCTCCACCAAAAACACTTTTAACATTTCTACGATACCCTTCTTCTATCTGCAGGTAACTTCTACCCGCAGATTCTGCCTGCAGATTTTTATTTCGTTCTCTGCAATACTATTTTCTATTATACACGAAAACAGATTTTTCGGGTAGCATATTTTAGCGGTAGAATACTTCTCCCAGCATCAGGTCTCTCTTCAGATCGCGGATCTTCGTATCCTTGTCGATGTATACAGCCTCGATGCCCATCATGGCTGCCCAGTCACCCATCTGCTCTGCGGTCAGATCGTAGGTAAATGCGGTATGATGTGCACCTCCTGCCAGGATCCATGCTTCCGCGCCGGTATACAGATCCGGTTCGGGAGTCCAGAAGTTGGTAGCGGTAGGAAGCTTCGGCATGGGTTTCTCCACTTTCTTGCAGTTCACATCGTTGATGATCAGACGGAAACGATTGCCCATGTCGATCAGGGAAGTAGCGATACCATGACCTTCCTTGGAAGTAAATACCAGTCTTGCAGGATCTTCTCTGTCTCCCATGGACAGGGGCTGGCACTTGATGCTGATGGGACCGTCCGCAATGGTGGGGCAGATCTCCAGCATATGGGCTTCCAGAATACCTTCCTTACCCTTGATCAGATTGTAGGTGTAATCCTCCAGCATGGAAGTACCCTTGGCATCCTTTTTGCCTGCGGTCATGATCTTCATCAGACGTACCATGGCGGCTACCTTCCAGTCACCTTCTGCGCCGAAGCCGTAGCCCTTCTCCATCAGTCTCTGAATGGCCAGTCCGGGCAGTTGCTTCAACGCACCCAGATCTCCGAAGTGGGTAACGATGGCCTGATAATTCTTCTCTTCCAGGAAACGTTCAAATCCCAGTTCGATCTGTGCCTGTACAGCCACATGTTTTTTAAACTCTTCGGGGTCTCTTCCCTCTAATAAAATATTATATTTCTCGTAGTACTCGTCTACCAGTGCATTGACATCGGATGCAGATACGGCATTTACACTCTCTGCGATCTCGTTTACAGGGTAAGCGTCTACTTCCCAGCCAAACTTGATCTGTGCTTCTACCTTATCACCTTCGGTTACCGCTACATTGCGCATGTTGTCAGCCACACGCATGACACGGATATGGCTGCTCTCCACCACGCCGACTGCAGTACGCATCCAGGATGCGATCTTGCCCTGTACCACAGGATCAGACCAGTGACCTACCACAACCTTACGCTCCATGCGCATGCGGGTCACGATATGACCGTACTCTCTGTCACCGTGGGCAGACTGGTTCTCATTCATGAAATCCATGTCGATGGTGTCATAGGGCAGTTCCTCATTGAACTGAGTATGGAAATGCAGCAGGGGCTTACGATACTCCTGTAATCCCAGGATCCAGGATTTTGCCGGAGAGAAAGTATGCATCCAGGTGATAACACCGGCACAAGTGTCATCCAGATTTGCTTCATTAAAAGTACGGCGGATCAGTTCATTAGTGATCAGGGTCGGCTTCCATACCACCTCATAAGGTAACACACCGGAAGCGTTCAGGGCATCCACGATCTTGTGAGAGTGCTCCGCTACCTTTGCCAGGCACTCGTCCCCATACAAGTCCTGTGATCCCGTACAAAACCAGAATTGATATTTTTTTGTCTGTAACATAAGTAATACCTCCTGTAGTTGAATACAATGATGTCGGGGTCAAAAGCCCCCGACTTTGATGCCTACGGATTGTTCCGTGCTACGCACTCCCTCAATCCTACCCAATATTCGCATATCGTGGGATTATCATCCCACTTTTATGCTCATATCGGGGCGGGTCCTAAGGTCTTTCACCCACCTATGAGCAAGCTCATGTGGGCTTAGACCTTTTGACCCTGGCATCATACAATTTCGATATTACTATATTACAACTTGTATGCTTCTGCTAACAAGTTGTATTTCCTACGACAAGCTCTGGCTGGATGAGAATCTTTCTCTCTTCCGGTCCCAGAGATTCCCCATGAAGCAGTGACAGTAACAGCTGTGCCGCCATTTCTCCCAGTTTTTCCTGGGGATGAACGATAGTGGTCAGTTGAAAACCTCCGCCGATGGCCATGTAGGAATTGTCATAACCGGTGACGGAAATGTCCTCCGGGATGCGAATCCCCCGGGCCGTCAGCGTCGGGATGACCTGCATGGCGATCTGGTCATTGTAACAGACCACACTGTCGAGTCTGGTTCCCTTGGAGATCAGACGCCGGATTCCCTCCTGTGGGTGGACTTTACGATCCTCTGTATGGAACCAGATCACCTTGTCCGGATCGTAGAGGACACCTGCTTCCTGCAGGGCCTGTACATAGCCCCGGTGACGGTTCTGTCCCTGGATGTCATCTGCCTTGAACACTCCGGCAATATCGCGATGCCCGGTATCCAGGAGATATTTTGTGATCAGATGACCTCCCCTGCAATCGTCCATCAGCACCTGGGGCTTGTCTTCCATCTGGTCGAAGCAGCCTTGAATAAACACATAGGGAATTCCGTATTCTTCCAGCCGCTCATACAGATGCAGATGTCTGCAGCTGATCTGGCTCTTACTGGGTTCGATGATGACCCCGTCGATATCCTTCTGCAACAGTTCCTCCAGACACCGTGCCTCCTGGCTCCGGGAGTTTCTTGTATTTTTTAATAAAATGCTATACCCCTGTGCCGTAAGAACTTCATCGATGCCCTGAATAACCCGGGGAAAAATATAATCCGACAGATAGGTGGTCACCACGGCAATGTTGTGAGACTTATGCTCCGGGCGGACCCGCTCCGACACAAAGGTGCCTTTCCCGTGTACCGCATAGATGTATCCCTCCTGTTCCAGAATGGCCAGTGCCTTGCGGACGGTCTGGCGGCTCACCTGATAAGCGGCGGCCAGCTGGTTCTCCGAGGGAACACGGTCACCGCTGCGCAGTTCTCCCAGTCGGATCTGTTCCTGTAAATCATGATGCATTTTATAGTATTTCAGCCGTTTTTCTTCCATACGTATCCGTCCGCCCCGCTCCTTCTCTATCCGGTTTTGTACAACTCTATTCCGTTTTCCGGGTATCGCTCCCCGGTACATTTCAGTATTTTTCGCCTTCCAGCAGGATCAGCCGCCGGATTTCTTCCTCTCCGCTGACACGTTCCCCTTCTATGGTATCATTATGGATCACATAATCACAGATCTTGCGATTACGCTTCTCCGCATCGATAGACAGGATCCGAAGTGTCTTTTCCTCGGTGTCATAGTCGGAATCAATGATATCGGCGATCAGCTTTTCTTTATCTCTCGCCACATAGATAATATGGGTGGGAAAGGAACGCTTCATGGCAATGGCACCGCACATATCCACGGGGATCACCGCAAACTTTCCCTGATCCAGCAAGGTCTGAATGTCTTCCTTTCTGGTGCCGTACCGTACCCCGGCATAAGCCGTTTTTTCAAAAAAGTTCATCCGGTCGAAGGCTTCCTCCGGGACGTACTTGTGGCCGTAGCGCCCCGGTTCCGTGCAGTAGTTCACCGGGCGGACAAAAATCTCCCCACTCTCTGTCCTTTCGCTTGTGCCTGTCCCGCGGCTACCGCACAAAGCTTCCGTAATCTCCCGTTTGCCGGAGCCGGACGGCCCCACCAGGGCCAGCACCGCCGGAGCAGTGATCTTCTCTGTCTTAGAAGTGGATGCTTTCATGATCTGCTTCACCAGAGAGACAAATTCCGCCATGGTATTTACGGACAACAGCCCCGTCATTTTGGCATTCCAGGGCTTCCGCATCAGCACCGGATACTCCGCCTTGCTCTCCAGAATATTGTGGATGGCATCATCCAGCACAATATCAAAATGGACACGATCCTTGGCACTTCCCAGAATAATATTTTCCGGTGGAAGCTCCGGGAACTGGGTCATGATCTGTTCTGCCCGCACTCCCATAAAATGTGGTGACACCGCAGTAATGAAAAAAACATCCGCGATCTGCATCAGTCTGCGGATCCCTCGTTTCGTCTCCTCGGTCGGGATCTGCCTCCGGTACAGTTCCGGATCGTTATAGAATTCTTTGATCACCGAAGTCCGCCCTTCGTTGGCCCAGGAAGTGATTTCCTCCATGCGATAAGGTTCCTTCGGATGATATTTTTCATTTGCCATACGGATGGCGATACTGTTAAACGGGGCGGTAACATCGTCCCAATCAATACCGATGCTGGGTCTGAGCATGCTGTAGTCCTCACTCTTTCTATGTTCAATGCGATCTATCACACCATGTGATTTTAGTGCATTATGCTTTTTGCACATTGTGCATTCCCGTTTCCGGAATACTTCTGCTATTTAGCATAGCATAAACGAATACGCAGTACAATCCATACCGCAGCCGCTCTCTCTGGCTCTTCTACCGTTCCAATCGGCATTGTTTATTTTGCCGTACTCTTTTTCCTTGGATATATCATGTTTTTGGGGCTTATCATCCATTTATCATATTTTTTGTTGTAATAATGCACAATCGCTTTTTTCTCTATATTGCCCAATTGTCAGCACTTTTGAACTGTGCTAGTATACATGTACAGGAGGAGAATTCATGACCAACCGGGAATTATTAGAGACGATAGTAATTAAATTAGAAAGTATAGACCAACGACTGGGCAGGGTGGAGCAACGACTTGATAAGGTCGAACAGCGACTCGACAGGGTGGAGCAGCGACTTGATAAGGTCGAACAGCGACTCGACAGGGTGGAGCAGCGACTTGATTCACTGGAGCAAAGATTCGATTCTTTGGAACAACGTGTTTCCAATCTGGAATCCGGTCAGATTGCCATGGAACAGCGCCTTACCAATCTGGAATCCGGTCAGATTGCCATGGAACAGCGCCTTGCCAATCTGGAATCCGGTCAGCTCTCTATGGCGAATCGCCTTACCAATATGGAGTTGACTCTTGAGAATGAAGTCAGTCGTAATATCTGTACAATTGCAGAAGCTCATTTAGATTTATCCAGAAAATTCGACCGGGCCTTAAAAGTAAAAGAAGATGATGAACTGGTTCGCGTCCGGCTTAATGTATTGGAAAATGATGTCCGAAAAATAAAGCAGCGGCTGGAAATTGCATAGTTTATTCTTATCAGTACCTTATCTTAATGGATAAGGTATTTTTTTGCCCTTCTTTTTGTTGACTTATCAACATCCTTGTGTTACACTTCATAAAGTTGTTGCAGTGTCAACATTTTACAGGAGGAACCTTCATGCAGGATCGTTTTGAAAGATTTGTGGTATCTATCACAGAATTGCACCGTTATCTGCAAAAATTAAAAGAACTGGAAATGGGACAGATGGACTTAAAAGCCGGTTATACCATGTGTCTGTATTATCTGGGAAAGCACCCGGAAGGGCTGACCGCCACGCAGCTGACGGAGCTGTGTAAGGAAGACAAGGCCGCCATCTCCCGTACCTTAAGCCAGTTGAGTTCCAAGGGGCTGGTGTCCTGCGAGCTGCCGGAACATAAACGTTCCTACCGCACACTGTATTATCTGACAGAAGAAGGCAATACTGTAGTCAAAAAGATCAGTTCCCGGATCTATTCCGCACTGGCTCACGGCGGTGATGGCATGACGGAAGAACAACGGTTGAATCTCTATGACTCTCTGGAACGGATCTCCCATAATCTGGAGCAGTATCTTACAGAGTTTTCTGCCAAGCATCCCACAGAGAAATGATCCATCCGCAACTCACCCTGACCGGCTTTCCAACAGAATTAACAGCAAGGTGACATGAACGATGTCGTATGTCCATCCCGATGGATGCCCCGGCGCATTTCCGCCCGAAAGAATATTCATCATAACTATATATAGAAAGTACAGGAAACAATTATGGAAAAAATACGTTTTATCACGGACTCCGCATCCGATATGAACAATTCAAGAGAGGACGTCACGATTCTCCCCCTGCATATCCGCTTCGGTGAGGAGGAATATGCTGACGGTGTCACCATCAGTCATAAGGAATTCTATGAGAAACTGATCGAATGTGATACTCTGCCCACCACCAGTCTGGTATCTCCCGCAGTCTTCGAAGAAGCCTACGAAAAAGCTGTATCGGCCGGAGAAACTGTCATTGTGGTTACTATTTCCAGCAAGCTGTCCGGCACCTGCCAGAGTGCCCGGATCGCTGCCGAGGATTATGAAGGCAAAGTCTTCGTCGTAGACAGTCTGAATGCCACCATTGGGGAACAGATTCTGGTAGAATACGGTCTGCAGCTGAAAAAGCAGGGAATGACCGCGGAAGAGATCGTAAGCGTTCTACAAGAGCAAAAGCATAAGATCCACACCATGGGACTCTTAGACACTCTGGAATACTTGAAAAAAGGGGGCCGTATCTCCCCCACTGTGGCATTCATCGGGGGTGCTCTGGCCATCAAGCCCGTGGTAGCAGTCGTAGACGGTGAGATCATTATGCTGGGAAAAGCCCGTGGTTCCAAAAACGGCAGTAACTTCCTCATCCGTGAAATTGAAAAAGCGGACGGCGTGGACTTCTCCAAGCCCTTCTGTCTGGGCTATACCGGTCTGAGTGACGAACTTTTACAGAAATACATTCACGACAGTGAGCATCTCTGGAAGGATTATGCCAAGGAGCTTCCCGTCAGCACTCTGGGTGCCACCATCGGAACCCATGTGGGCCCGGGTGCTGTTGCCGTTGCATTCTTCGAACATTAAATCTATTACAATTTTTCCCATTTGCTCAAAATAGGACTAATTTCCCACAGCTGCCCCACTGACAAATTTCTCCTCTTATGGTATATTGTAAAATCATTTTATATTGTTTGTTCATTTTCTACATTACCAGAGAGGAGAATTTTTATGGGGTTGAACCTGTTACTATCCACAAATCATATCGTCATCCACAGTTACTCTCCCGTGGCAGATTTTCTGTTGGTGGTTATGTGTCTTCTGGCATTGTTACTGATCCGACAGACTTTCATTAAACAGAGCCGGACCTTTCGGATCTTCAAGTCCTGTTTTGCCCTGCTTTTCATTGCCGCAGTTTCCAATATCGCCTTTTATTATGCCGACCTTTTTTCCAGACAGAACACCCTACTCTGGATCCTCCGGGCCGTCTACCATATCAGTCTTCTGTCCCTGTTCTGTCTCTATATTGCTTACCTGAAAATACTGATCGTCTTCCCGAAAAATATCGGCAGGAAATATACCTTTCTGTCCTTCGCCATCCTTGTGGTGACCGGAGTTGCCGATCTGGCATCTCCTCTGACCGGCTGGGGATTTCATCAGGATCATTACGGAATCTGGTATGAAAATATCCTGTCCACTCCTTTTATGGTCGGATATCTTCTGTATCTGGCGGTGATCCTCTTTCTGTTGGTTCGCTACCGCCGCAGACTTCCTACCGCACTGTTCCATATGCTGATATTTACTGAGACGGTCTGTGGATTGATTGTAGTCATGGAAGCTGCCATGAATACGACTTCTTTCCTGGCCACAACCTATTTTCTGCCGCTTCTGGTGGTATTGTACATGCTCCATGCCAACGCCTACGACCCGAAGACCGGTGCCCTGGGTTCCGCATCCTTGGATGAATATCTGCGCCAGCAGCGACAGACCGCTCAGGATACCTACTACCTGTGCCTGCGCTTTGACATGGATTTCGAATACGTCATGACAGAGGAAATGGGAAAGCTGTTCTACAGCTTCTGGACGGATTATTTTCGAAAGGGTATGTTGTTCAATCCTTCCACCAGCTTCTTCGTACTGGCAGTGGACAGCCACAATATCCCGGATGCCACAGAAAGGGCAGTATCCCTGATTAAAAAGGTGTTCCAGAAATATTATGAAGAATATAAGCTTCCCTACAAGCTGGTACTCTTCGACCATCTGGACTTTTGTGAGAATCTGGAACAGTTCTACGAGGTATTCAATTACTTTTCCGAAAAAGTAGCGCAGAATTCCTATCGTGTCTTCGGGGAAGAAGATTACCAGACTTATAAAGAAATGCATTATATCAAGTCCCAGTTGAAGGATATTGCGGAACACGGCTCCTTAGATGACGAACGCGTTCTGGTCTATTGTCAGCCGGTACGGAATGTCCACACGGGTACTTACGATACCGCAGAATCCCTGATGCGTTTGCGTCTGCCACAGACAGGACTGGTATTCCCGGATCGTTTTATTCCTCTGGCAGAAAAATACGGCTACATCCACCGCCTCAGCATGATCATTCTGAATAAGACCTGTAGGCAGATCAAGCAGATGCAAGATGAGGGCTATCAGATCTCCCGTGTATCCGTAAATCTTTCTGTGGAAGAGCTGGGCGAAAAGGACTTCATGGAAGAATTCAAATCCATCGTACGAGCCACCGGAATCGACTTCCACACCATTGCCGTTGAGTTTACGGAGTCCCAGAACGATACGGAATACGAACTGGTACAGGAATGCGTCAGTGAGTTCAAACAGTTGGGGGTATGTACTTATCTGGATGATTTTGGAACCGGTTATTCCACTTTCGACCGGATCTTAAGCCTGAAACTGGATGTGGTCAAATTCGACAGAAGCCTTTTACTGATGGCGGATCAGGATGCCAATTCCCGCTTCATGCTGGATTACTTCTCTACCGCCTTTGAGCGTCTGGGTTACAAGGTACTGTACGAAGGTGTAGAGACCGATGCCCAGGAAGAACTGTGTATCATCAGTCATGCAGATTATTTACAGGGCTATAAGTTCTCCAAGCCGATTCCCATTGAAGAATTGCCCCGGTTCCTTACGCGGGGCTGATATTGCGATTGCCGCATCCATTATTATTCCGGACACCGCTTCTGCGGTCCCCGCATACACAATAAAAATCCCGAAGGCCTTTCACAGTCTCCGGGATTTCTCTTTGCTAAACTTTATTTATCTTTTGTATCTTGCGCTTATATTAAGCAGCCTTCTTAGCCTTCTTCTCTTTCATCTGCTTAGCGAAGGTCTGTGCACCTTCCACTACCAGGAAGATTGCCAGCACTGCCATTGCAGTTGCGAAGAACAGCTGGAACCAGTCACCCCATGCAGCGGTGCCGGCGCCGATAGCCTTACACTTGTTGATTACAGTGATCACCAGGCTGGTCAGAGTTGCAGCAAGCATGAATACCATAGGGAAGTAGAACATCTTGTTGTTCTTACCAACTTCACCCAGCCATGCAGCTACTGCCATCAGTGCGATACCTGCCAGCAACTGGTTGGCTGCACCGAACAGACCCCAGATCTGGCTCAGAGACAGACCACCCAGGATACAACCGATCAGTACCATAGAAACAGTACCGAACAGAGGATGAGCCAGCACTTTACGTGCGCCCTTGGCATCCTTGTAGGTAGCCTCGCCTTCCTTCAGGAACAGCTCGGAGAACATGAAACGGCTCAGACGGGTACCGGTATCCAGACTGGTCAGCGCGAATACGGATACAGACAGAGTTAATAGTGCGTAAATGGTGCCATATGCCTTGGAAGTCTCGGTACCGAACATGGATGCGATACCTGCAGCGAATGCAGCTGCGGGAGATCCGAACTCACCGTTTAAGTACTTCTGATATACTGCACCGACTGCTACCAGAGCGATGATACCCAGAGCAGACTCGATCAGCATGGAGCCGTAACCGATTGCCTTGGCATCCTTCTCGTTAGCTAACTGCTTGGAAGAAGTACCGGTAGCGATCAGGCTGTGGAAACCGGAACATGCACCACATGCTACAGTGATGAACAGCATAGGGAACAGGGTCTGTCCTGCCTTGGGCTCCCAGCTGGTGAAAGCTGGAATATCGAAAGCAACAGTACCGGTGAAAGCACCTGCAACCACACCGATGAACGCCAGACCGATCATAGCATACAGCAGGAAACTGGACAGGTAGTCACGGGGCTGTAACAGGATCCATACGGGAACCAGGGAAGCCACTGCGATGTAAACACCTACAAATACGATCCATGCGATACGGTTCATGGCAAAACCAACGTTCAGACCTAAAACAGTAATAGCTACGATACCGATGATACCACCGATGGTAGCGGGCAGAGTCTTGACGCCCATTCTGTTGGTCACATAACCATAAATAACAGCCAGAACGATAAATAACAAAGAGATCATAGCGGTAGACTGGTTACCGGTAGGATTGGTCACAAAACCGAAAGCGGTCTTGCCGGCTTCGTCTGCCACAGTCAGGAAAGTACCTGCCACGATGTTAACGAAGGAAGCGATTACCAGGATCAATACCAGAAGTGCGAAGATGATAAAAAGCTTCTTTGCTCTGGATCCCATGGAATCCTCGATGATCTCACCTACAGATTTACCGTCATGTCTGATAGATGCGAATAAAGATCCGAAGTCCTGCAGACCGCCGAAGAAAATACCACCGATAATACACCACAGGAATACGGGAACCCATCCGAAGATGGAAGCCTGGATCGGTCCGTTGATCGGGCCTGCTCCGGCGATAGAGGAAAAATGATGTCCCATAAGTACGGCGGGCTTTGCTGCAACATAGTCTACACCATCCTCCTTCTCAATAGCAGGAGTCTTCTTGGTAGGATCAATGCCCCACTGTTTTGCCAGCCAGGAGCCATAGAACACATAGCCGATAAACAATAATACGATAGCGGCCAAAACAATTAATAATGCTGTCATTTGTGTTTCTCCTTTTCTTATACACAGATTTAATTTTTCGCAAATACACGAATTGCTCCACTAAAATCCGCTCTCGCAATTCTAAAACTGTTCGGAATCCGTTAATTTACTTTGTAAATTACTGCTTCCTCACATGTCCCTTGTATTTACTGTATTGCCTTTTTCACGAGCTTCTTCAGAATCTGTCCGTGGCGGTTGTGGACGATCCGACCCGAAGATAACTCGGCGACAATCAAACGGTAATTACTCCAGCCATGAAATCCCCAGAGGTAACTCTGATAATGCTTGCACTTTTTCACCTGTGTAAGCGCATCCTCCTCTGCATGACCGGTCAGAATGATCAGGACAACATCGCTGTTCCGATGATTGGATGAGGGCTGCACGTTGGCAGTTCCCCGTTCCCAGGCGATGGAGTCCAGTTCCAGAAGGCGATCCTTTGATAAAGATTCCTCTGTGGCAAAATACACAGTCTCGTTGGTGTCAATATCTGCCACCTTAGCTTTCTTGATCAGAAAGTACTGCTCATTATGGGATCCGAAGATTGCTTCGGCTGCGAATGGCGGTTCTACAGCCTCTGTTTTGATATTGTAGTAGGTCTGATAAGATCGCAGGACGCGTTCCAGCGCTTCCCCGGGAGTAAGTGTCTTTTGTAATTCCATTCTGCTTTCCTTTTAAGCATGCGTAATCGATTACATTTACGTTCATGCTATCGATAGCTTTAGCACGTCGAAGTGTCAAATGCAACGGATTTTTTAGCATTTCTTTACACTTTTTTATAAATACATACTTTATCGTTATATGTTAGTCCTCTGACAGCTTTTTTCCAAGGTGCAAATTTAACCTATATACCATTACAAATTTAATCTCTTTATCTGGATAAACTTATTGACTTTTGTTGGGTAACCGGAAATCATTCTAAAAAAAAGCAGCCGATTTTCATCAGCTGCCGATTTTTAGGAATGATTCTTCTCTTCCTTGATCTCCCAATGGATCAGGAAAGTCAGTGCCGCACGAAGTCCGATGATACCGGCTACGGTAACGATCTCCTTCCAGTCTCTGACAATAACGGTCTTAAGGATCTCACTGCACAACTTGAATTCCAGCCCTACAGCAAGCCCCTGCGCCAGGGTGATCTTCATATCCGGCACCCGCCGCACATAATTATAAAACCCTTTCAGACCGGAGAGAATAATAACGATCACTCCGACAAATTCAAAGAACAGTATTGCCACCTGGACAATATTGTTCATCACGTTTTCCAGGAATTCAATGATAAGCTCTATGTGGAACATGCACAGCCCCCCGCTTTTCTTACACTTCTTTTTTCATTGTAGCGTATCCAAAAAGGGCGTGCAAGATGTATCTTTATCTTTTTATCAGCTATTTTTCTTCTGTTTTCAATAATTCCTGCATAGTATGCCAGCCAAGCACCGCGCATTTTACCCTGGCAGGCATGTGGGCGATATCCTGCAATACGGAGGCTTCCTCCAGTTCGTCCCGCTCTTCCTCGGTAATACTTCCCTTGATCATCTTGAGGAACAGGTCTGCCAGATGCAACGCTTCCTCCTTGCTTCTGCCAATGACCAGCTCCAGCATCATGTCCGCGGAAGCCTGGGAAATGGCACAGCCGTCGCCTTCGAAGGCACCGTCAACTACCACACCATCCTCCACTTTCAGCTCCAGAAAAATGTCATCACCACAGCTGGGATTAACGCCCTCCAACACCAGATTCGCATCCTCCAGCTTGTGCTTGTGATACGGATGCAGATTGTGCTCCGTCAGGATTTCATTATAAAATGTCTTATTCTCCATAGCCCATCTGTCTCCTTATCTTTGCAAGGCTTTCTAAAAATGCCTGAATCTCTTCTTCCGTATTGTAGACACCCAGGCTTACTCTGGTGGTGGACAATACTTTCAAATGTTGCAATAACGGCTGGGCACAATGATGTCCCGCCCGGACCGCGATATGATCCGCATCCAAAATAGAAGCCACATCATGGGGATGCACACCGTCCAGTTTGAAGGTCACAATGCCGTGATGGTCTTCAGCTTTCTGTGAGCCCAGAATGTGTACTGCGGGAATCTCTTTCATGCCATCCATCAGCATGGCTGTCAGCTTCGCTTCTCTCTCTTCGATAAAGTCAAAACCGATCTTCTGCACATACCGGATTGCCTCTGCCAGTGCATAGGCTCCGGCACCGTTTACCGTTCCTGCTTCGAACTTATGTGGCACTTCCGCCCACACGGCTCCAGTACGGCTGACGGAATCGATCATTTCCCCGCCGCACAGGAAAGGAGGCATCTGCTCCAACAGTTCTCTCTTCGCATATAACGCACCAATTCCCATGGGAGCATACATCTTGTGTCCGGAAAATGCCAAAAAATCCACATCCAGATCCTGTACATCCACTGCCATATGGGGAACGCTCTGGGCTCCGTCTGCCACGAAATAAGCGCCTGCCTCATGTGCCAGCTGCGCAAAACGCTTGATATCATTTTTGCAGCCCAGTACATTGGATACCTGGGTCATGGCCACAACCTTCGTCCGATCACTCAGAGCCGCGCGGAATGCTTCTTCGGTATATTTTCCATCCTCGGTACACTCCAGATATTTTACCACAGCTCCTGTTCTAGCTGCTGCCTGCTGCCAGGGCAGGAGATTGCTGTGGTGCTCCATAATGCTCACCAGGATCTCATCTCCCGGTTTCAGTACCAGTGAGCCGAAACTGTAGGCCACCAGATTCAAGCCTTCCGTGGCATTGCGGACGAAAACGATCTCCGCCGCCTCTCTGGCATTTAAAAACTCCCGGACCGTCTCTCTGGCTTCTTCGTATTTTTCGGTTGCCGCCTCTCCCAGCTCGTATAATCCGCGCAGGGGATTGGCATTGTATTTTTCATAAAATGTTCTCTCTGCCTCCAGAACACAGGACGGCTTCTGGGAAGTCGCCGCCGTGTCCAGATAAATCACATCGTTACTCATAAGCAGAGGAAAATCCTTACGGATCTCGCTGATTGAAGTCGTCATACTTCCTCCTGTTATCTTACTCTTCCGCTTCCTCTTCTTCCCCGGCTCTGCCAAGGAACTCCTGTACCTTAGCCCGTGTAGCTGCATCAGGAATCTTGCGGCAGACCGCATCCACCTTGGCCATAGCCATCATCTCATAGATCTGCTCTCTGTTCATGCCGCGGCTCTCCAGGTAGAACAGCAGCTCATCATCCAGCTTACCGATGGTGGCACCGTGATTGCCTTCCACATCTTCCTCCGCACAGAGGATCAGGGGAATGGTCTGGTTCACCACATCGTTGGATAATAACAGTACATCCTCTTTTTCATTGCCTACTGCGCCTTTAGCCCCCCATTTGAAATCAATGGTGCCACGATACAGCTTGAAAGCATGATCCCGCAGAACGCCGCCGGCCTGCATATTGCTCTGGGTCTTTTTGCCTTCATGCACAGCTACATAGTTCATATCCAGTCTTCCGTCACCGCCCACGATATAAGCGGTGTCGGCATTCAGGCTGCTCTCTCTGCCCTGTAAGGTAGTCTTGCATCCAAGGTAAGTATTCTTTCCGCCGAGGATCAGCTGGATCACTTCCAGGGAAGCCTTCTCTTCACACAGGGCTCCGATATCATTCATAAAGGTAAATCCATTGCCCAGTCTCTGAATCTGGATCAGGCGGATCTTCGCTCCCTCTTCCAGATGCAGTCTGGTGGATACTGCCGCCTGCCCTGCTACCTCCCTGTCGGAAGCAAAATCCTGGATCACAGTGATTTCACTGTTTTTCCGGGCTCTCACTGCTACGGCACCGGCCTGTAAACTATTTTGTACGTAGGTATAATCCAACAGCAACGGCTGTGCTTCTGTGGTTTTCTCAGACACCTCATAATGTTGTGCCTTCACTCCCGCTGCTGTCAGAAGACCGTCCATGTCCTCTCCCATGCCGGATGGGATGCCTGCAAAATCCGCATTCCAGGGCTGGGATCCCTCATTTTCTGCTGTTGTTATTTTTTCCGGCAGGCTTACCTTTACCCCTCCTGCCGTAGGTACTTCTATCTTTTCCAACTGCGTCTCGTTCATGCGAAGCCAGTTCCAGGTCTTCGCCGGCAGTCTGTTAATGGTCATATTATATTCTTTTTCCATACTGATCTCCATTCCTCCTGCCACATTAACCGATGCTGCCTTTCATCTCCAGGCGGATCAGGTTGTTCATCTCTACCGCATATTCCAACGGCAGCTCCTTCGATACATTGTCCGCGAAGCCGCTGACGATCATGGCTCTGGCGTCCTCTTCGGAGATACCTCGGGACATCAGATAGAACACTGCCTCGTCGCTGATCCTGCCGATCTTCGCCTCATGCCCGATATCGGCATCCTGGGTACGGATATCCATTGCCGGGATGGTATCGGAGCGGGACTTGTCGTCCAGCATCAGGGACTGGCAGGATACGGCGGATTTACTCTTTGCCGCACTGTTCTTCACCACTACGGAGCTTCGGAAGGTACTGATTCCGCCATCCTTGGAGATAGACTTCGTGTTGATATAAGAAGTGGTCTCCGGTGCATTGTGAACCACTTTCGTACCGGTATCCAGATTCTGTCCGGCTCCGGCGAAAGTAATACCGGTAAATTCCGCTCTCGCTCCCTTACCGTTCAGCACGCTCATGGGATAGAGATAGGATACGTGGGATCCGAAGGAACCGGATACCCATTCTATGGTACCGCCTTCTTCCACCAACGCCCGCTTGGTATTCAGATTGTACATGTTCTTGGACCAGTTCTCGATGGTGGAGTAACGCAGTTTTGCATTTTTCCCCACGAACAGCTCCACACAGCCGGCATGGAGGTTCGCCACGTTGTACTTCGGGGCGGAACAGCCTTCGATAAAATGCAGGTATGCACCCTCGTCCACAATGATCAGGGTATGCTCGAACTGTCCGGCTCCCGGTGCGTTCAGTCGAAAATAAGACTGCAAGGGGATCGTCACAGACACTCCGGGGGGAACATATACGAAGGAGCCGCCGGACCACACAGCACCGTGCAGTGCTGCGAATTTGTGGTCTCTGGGGGGCACCAGCTTCATGAAATGCTTCCGCACCATATCCGCATATTCCCCATTCAGGGCACTCTCCATATCGGTATAGACTACGCCCTGGGCTGCCACTTCTTCCCTGACATTGTGATATACCAGCTCGGAATCGTACTGGGCGCCCACACCGGCGAGGGACTTCCGCTCCGCCTGGGGAATTCCCAGTTTTTCAAAAGTATCCTTGATGTCCTCCGGCACCTCGGACCATTTGGCACTCATATGGGTATTGGGCTTGACATAAGTCACAATATCTTCCATGTTCAGCCCCTCAATAGAGGGACCCCAGTCGGGGACTTCCATCTCATTATAGATCTGCAGAGACTGTAATCTGAAATTTGCCATCCATGCGGGATCCTTCTTTTTCTCGGAAATCTCCGCCACAATATCGGGAGTCAGTCCCTTTTTAATACGATAGACGTCCTTCTCCTCATTACGGATATCATAAATGCTTCTGTTGACGTCTTCCACGTATGTCTTTTCACGTTCACTCATTCAGATCGTCAACCTCCTTATGCTTCCAGAAAACGCTCGAAACCATGCTCGTTGATCTCGTCTACCAGGGCAGCGTCGCCGGATGCCACGATCTTACCATTCACCAGTACATGGGTCTTGTCCACATGGAGAGACTCTAAAATTCTGGTGCTGTGGGTAATAATCAACAGCGCACCCTTTTTGTCCTTCTGGTACTCTTCCACACCCTTGGATACCGTACGTACCGCATCCACATCCAGTCCGGAATCGGTCTCATCCAAGATTGCCAGTGAGGGTTTTAACATAAGTAACTGTAAGATCTCCGCCTTTTTCTTCTCACCGCCGGAGAATCCCACGTTCAGATCACGGTCACCATAAGAAGGATCCATCTGCAATACTTCCATGGCCTGCTCCAGTTCCTTTTTGAAGGTCCACAGCTTGATACGGGAACCGCTTCTCTGTTCCACGGCATTACGGATGAAATTCCGAAGCGATACTCCGGGTACCTCCAGGGGATTCTGGAAAGACAGGAAAATACCATCCTTCGCTCTCTGGTCTGCAGTTTCCTCTAATAATTCCTTCCCTTTGAACAGGATCTCACCACCGGTCACCTCATACCGGGGGCTTCCCATGATGGTGTAACCCAATGTGGATTTGCCCGCACCGTTGGGTCCCATGAGGACATGGGTCTCTCCGGGGCGAACCTCTAAATCTATTCCATGAAGGATGGGCTTGTCCTCTACACTTACGGACAAGTTACGCACCTGTAATAATTGTTCTGACATATACTACCTCCTATCTCTAGCGTCCAACTAGGAATTACTATATCATTATATACACGCATCTGCAAATATGCAACATATAATTCCTACAAAAGTACCGTACATTCTCGGCAAATTGTATTACACTTTGTGGTTAGTCCAAACTTACTATAGAGCAAAATGCAGGCCACTGCAAGGGGAACTCATCCTTCCCCTTACAATGGCCTATGTTTTTTTCTTTATACTTCTTCTTTGTCCAGAAGGTTCTTCATGCTCTTGGTGCTGATCCACAGGGTAGATGTATTATGCAGAAGAGCGGACGTAGTGGGAGGAATGATTCCTGCCACACCTAAAATGATCAGTCCGGTGTTGATCCCTACGATCATGCGGTAATTTTTATGGATCCGCTCCATCAGAGAGTTGCTCAATTCCTTCAGGGTAGCCACTTCATACAGATTGTCTGCGCCGATGGTCACATCCGCGATCTCTCTGGCGATCTGTGCACCCTCGCTGATGGCAATACCAACATCTGCCGCAGACAATGCCGGGGAATCGTTGATGCCGTCACCGATCATAATGACTTTATGACCTGCCTGCTTCTCATGCTCCACGAACCTTGCTTTGTCCTCCGGCAACACCTCGGAATAATACTCATCCACGCCGACGGTACCCGCAATTGCCCCAGCGATACGGTCGCTGTCTCCTGTCATCATGACTACCTTGTGGATTCCGAGACTCTTCAGCTGTCGGATAACCTCCGGAGCCTCTTCTCTGAGAGGATCCTCGATGCAGATCACTGCAGCCAGCTTGCCGTCAATTGCCATATACAGGCGGGAGTATTCCTCAGGCAGCTGGTCGAACAGCTCCTGTCTGCCCTCCGGAATCTGTGCCTGCTCATCCTCAAATACGAAATGGTAGCTGCCGATGATGATCTTCTTGCCTTCCAGAGTGGAAGAGATTCCATGAGCTACAATATATTCCACTTTGGTATGCAGTTCTTCATGTACCAGCTCCTTGCGGGCCGCTTCACGCACCACTGCCTTTGCCATGGAATGCGGGAAATGCTCCTCCAGGCAGGCAGCGATCCGAAGCAGTTCCTCTGCGGGTTGTCCGTTAAAGGATACCACATCCGCCACGGTAGGCTGTGCCTTGGTCAGGGTTCCGGTCTTGTCAAATACAATGGTGGTGGCATCTGCCATAGCCTCTAAGTATTTGCCGCCCTTCACCGTGATCTCATAGGTGCTTGCCTCACGGATCGCAGACAATACTGCTAACGGCATAGACAACTTCAATGCGCAGGAGAAATCCACCATCAGCACGGATAATGCCTTGGTCACATTCCGTGTGAACAGCCATACCAGACCGGTGCCTAAGAAAGTATAGGGTACCAGCTTATCTGCCAGGTGCTCTGCCTTACCCTCCAGAGAGGATTTCAGCTTCTCGGATTCCTCTATCATGGTCATGATCTTCTCATATTTGCTGGAGCCGCCGTTTTCTTTCACACAGATAGTCAGCTCACCTTCTTCTACCACAGTTCCGGCATAGACAGTTCCACCGGGAATTTTTCTCACCGGAACGGATTCTCCGGTCAGAGATGCCTGATTCACCATACCTTCTCCATCCGTCACTGTGCCGTCAAAAGGAATCACATTACCCATGTGGATCCTTACCAGATCTCCTGACTTAATGGATGTGGACGGCACCAGGATCTCCTGTCCGTTGCTCACAACCCATACCTTGTCAATGTTTAAGGACATGCTCCTCGCCAGATCACCGACAGACTTTTTGTGCGTCCACTCTTCCAGGATCTCGCCGATGCCTAACAGGAACATCACAGAGCCTGCGGTGTTGTAATCACCGCGCAGCACGGATACGCCGATAGCAGTGGCATCCAGTACCGGCACTTCGATCTTCCCCTTTGCCAGGGTCTTGATTCCATGCCAGAGATATTTGAAAGACTTCACTGTGGTGATCACGGAACGGATGTCCATGGGCAGAAACAGTCTGATCCCATAATGCATTACCACTTTATTGATCAGCTGATCCTTATATTCCCGGTTCATCTCTCTGCCGGAATTGGCCAGATAGTTCTCCGGCACTTCCGTACCCTGATATGTAAAATCCTCCAGTGTCTTCAGTGCTTCCTCCCTGGAACCGGTATAGACTACCGTAACATCCAGGGTGCGCTCCTGAATTTTGGCGCTGACAATATTACTCTGTCCGTCCAGATAGTATTGCAGTGTATCTGCCTGTGCAAAACTCATGCGGCTCTGCTGAATGTGAACCCTGAGTCTCCCCTTTATCTCATGCTTGATCACAAATCTCATATTTTCTTATGCCTGCTTTCATGAAAACACCTGCGATGCCGAAGCATGCAGGTGTCTGTTATCTATTCAACTTACTGAAGTTCAGGGGTCCAATCGGTATCTGCATCTGCAGACTTTGCTGCTTCTGCTTCGCCGTCAAACTCCTGAGCTGCCTGTGCTGCTCTCTCCTCGTTGATCTGCTGAGCTTCTGCGTAGATATCCTCTGCGTTCTCCTGGATGGTGGTCGCAGTCTTCATGACACACTCTTTTGCGCGCAGAACTGCTGCGGTGCAGTTGGTGTACAGCTTCTTCGCATCCTTGCTGGACAGTACTTTGATACCTGCGGTTCCGAACAGAACGCCTGCTGCGAAGATACCGGTTTTAGCTTTATCAATCTTTTTTAAACATTTCAACATAATTCATTTCCTCCTGTGTGAAGTCTTTTGTTTATTCTATTTATGAATGAATATTATAAGCACCTGTTTTTCCTATTTCCAGCTTTTTTCGTTTAATGAAAAATTTTATCATTTATCAAAAAACACAAAAGGCCAGTGGATCAAAATCCACTGACCTCAGACTGTAGACAAAACGCTTTTGGTCAGCACTCCAGAAGCGTTTTTCTTGTTTTGGGTTCAAAAAGTGTGTACTT
>NZ_JAOQJO010000040.1:0-3580 GCF_025567015.1 Waltera acetigignens
AACCTCCTTTGCTTTCTTTATCGGATAAAATAACCTGTTCTCCTAGTCCCATATCATCAAACGACCATATTACGCACACAAAGACCATATTTTTACAAGATGACCACTGCCTTAGTAGAAGCTCTGTATCTCAAACTCTTTGAAATACAATGCTTCCCTGCATTTTCTATATCGGCATGTTGATATTATTACTTTACTATCCTGCACACTCTCTGAGAGTGACTGTATCTATCAAAAAAGAAGCCAGCAGTTTATTCACGCACTGCTGACTTCTTATAATACTACTCATTTTATTTACTTCGCTGCGTCTCAGACAATTTTTTTATTTTTAAACATAACCTCTGTTTTCCCGCCATCCCTTTACATACCACCTGATTCCAACATATACCAGTTGCACGAATAATAAGAGAAATAGCAGATTGATTGGCAATACTTCCTTTATCCAATCCCCAAAGTAGATAGCTATTGCCATACTTACAAGTATCACCATTATGGTAATCATATCCCAACAGTATTTCTTATATAGCCCTGCAATCTTTATTTCGATGAATGCCAAAAGTATTCCCACACCCACCAGACATCCACCGCAAATCAATATTCTTATCAGCCAGTTTATAATTCCAGCAACGACAGGATTGGATATTCCATCACTAATCTGTGCCACGTTCTTTCCTGCCAGTACAACCCAGCCAGCAATGGTCTGTGTGAAAGTTGCGATTGTATCAAAGAATACCACGCAATCAGAAATAAATATTTTTGACCGTATCATCTGAAAAAGAGTAGTTGATACGGAATACCATATCAGCAGAAACATCAATGCTTCATACATGGCTGTTTTTGTTTTATATCTGCCTGCCAGTTTTTCCCTCTGCATATCATACTTTTCCTTAGCTTTCAGATAAGCTGTCTGTTTACAATTCCCGCACTTTTGATAGAGTACCGGCTTTTCAACCGGTATCTCTACTTTTTTCTGATGGGAGAGTGCATAATCCCGTTCCTGTTCTGCCTGTCTCTGCTTATCTCGACATTCCTCTATCATGGCTTGGACGGTGTGTGTTTTCTCTTTCTCGCTCTGCAACAATTCTTTTGTTTTCCTCAAGTCGTTCTTTAAGGCTTGAATGTTCTCTGTTTTGTTCTCGCTGTTTAACTTCTCGTTCAAGGTCAGCGATTCGTCGAGCTGCACTTTCAGTTCCCTGATAGTCCGGTCTTTCTGGTCGAGTTCTTCCTGCATCTGCTCTGTCAGCAGAAGCAACTCTTCCAGTTGGGCGTCGCTCTTTGAGTTTCTTAATTCGTTCATCAATCAACCTTCCTTTCTCTAATTGCTGTTCAAGTTCAGTAATTCGCTGTTCTGTTTCTGCAATAGCCGGTTCTCGCTGTTTAATTTCTGTGCCAATTCCTGCCATTGCTGATTTTCGTCTGTGAGTTTCTGTATCTGGTCTGTCTTTTCTTCCAGAAGCATCAACAGTTCTTCTGTATCCGGTAAGATTTGTAGCAGCTCTGACAATTCTTTCTCTAATTGCTGCAATCGTTCTTCCTGCTCCTGAAAGCACATCAGCTTCTCGTCCTTTTCCTGTATCTCCTGAAGCATCTCTGCCATGATATTCTGCTGTTCCTCTATCTGTGTAATCATTGCTTCCATCATGGGAATTACTTCTTTGCTTTCTTCTAATGTCATTCAACCACTCCCTCCACATCGACAATGCACCGGATACCTTACCAAAGGTTGCAATTACCTTTTGCAGCAGTGCATTTTGTTTTTTTATCATCTGGTTTTCCTCGACCTTCCATGAACCTTTCCTTATCTGCCCGGTGAGATATTTTTCCTCAATCTTCCTTGCATCTGCACCCTCATGAATCGTAGGGACTTTCAATTTGCCCTGTCTTTCATAAGAGCGGTGGTCAATCAGATTGTCTATGGATAAATGCCGGTTACACATCTTTGCCCATTCGCTTCGCCATAACTCACAATTCTTTGGATTGTTCCAGCCGGTAGCGTCAGTCAGAACCCTTTTCCATTGTTTTCTGTTTCTTGCCCCGACTTTCTGTACTCCGTTTTCATCAAGTACCGGAATACGGATTCCATGACGGTCTGGATTTTTCTTATCCTGCCACCAGTCCGGGTGGGATTCATCAACCACGATATTTCCGTCAGTATCTCTGACAAAATCCCAGTCCTTGACTTCCTTGTTGCCCCATGAGTGGTCTGGATTGAATGGTCGCATGGTTACAAGTAAATGCACATGTGGGTTCCCGTCGCCCTTATCGTGTATGCTCCAGTCGGCACACATTCCCTCGTCCACGAAAGTCTTTTGAATATATTCGGTTGTATAATCAATCTGTTCCTGTCTGCTCCATTCTTTCGGCAGGGAAAATTCAAATGAGCGTCCAAGCTGTGCATCTGCATTTTTTTCTATCTTCAATACCTCATTCCATAACCGCTGTTTCTGAAATGTGATTTTAAACTTTTCCAGTGCGGCTTCCTTATCGCCTGCCCTTTTATAACGGATAGACTGTTGAAACCTTTTTATATTTTCTTCCGATACCTGCAGCCATTCCAGAGGTGCATTTTCGCACATCATCAGACTGGTGTAGACGACTTCCTTTTTGGAAGTGTAGTAGCTGATCCTGCCTGTTTCCTCATTTTTCATTACATCTCCGTTAAGATATGCAGATGCGGATATGACAGATTTTCCTTTACTGCGTCCGACAATCTTTACTGTAAAGTGAAATATCGCCATGATACGATTCCCCCTTTCTGCCGTATCCGGCATTGATTTCCGACAGCATCTTCTTCTGGTTTGGCAGGAGTGAAGCTGTCGAAACGCCCTCTGCGCAAGAGTGCCTCCTGCGGCATGAGCAGGTCTGGCTGAAAGCCCCGCCGACGGAACGAGCCCGGCAAGCGTAAGCGCAGACCGGTTGCCACTTGTGGCAAACTTATAAGGACGACCTCTGGTTGTCCATAAGTGCGCCCTTCATTCAAAAGCAATGAAGGGAATGGAAAACCCACTCCATCTGCCATCACACTTCCTCCATGTCTGTAAATGGTTCTTTTTGCATCGCCTTTGAGAAAAACTTTCCGTTTGTTTCCTGCCTTTTTAAGAAGCCTATCAGCTTTGGTAAATCTTCCTCTTCAATCGGACAGCCAAGAACCGATTCCACCGCACCGCCAATCTGACAGAGCCTGTGGGTTCGTTTTTTACTTTCTTCCGCTTTCTTTCTCTTTTCCAGTTCCTTCCGCTGTGCTATGAGCTTTTTTGTAGCTTCGATGCTTTCCTGTTCCTTTTTCTCTAATGCACGTATTCTTTCTTCATAAGTCTTTGTTGATTTCGCCATATCGTCTTCATCCTTTCTCTTATAATCAAATCTTGCTCTGCTAAGATTTGACACACGATTCTGGTCAGCTCTGTTGACATAATTCCAATCAGAATCGTGGTGCATCCTTGCGGAGCATTATCTTGTCGATGTTTTTCCGACAAGATAAACATTAGTTCCCGGTTGCATATCAGGAGAAGCACATGGTATAATCCTCTTGCGTGTAGGTATATCATGGCTTCGGTCTGATAGAACCTTTGGCGGTTTC
>NZ_JAOQJO010000041.1:0-2572 GCF_025567015.1 Waltera acetigignens
TCGTAGAGTAGGAATGAGCCGCCTTGCGGCATTACTGCCGTAGGTTTGCCCAAACCCCTCCCAGAACCGGACGTACACCTCTCGATGTATCCGGCTCGCCATTATTGCTTCAAATCAGTGTCGTTCAAGGGTGGTGAATCTTGTGATGACAGTCCTTGCACACCGCAAGTGTTTTTCGCTTTTTCGCTATCATCGCAAGCTCCCACAGTTGTTTTCCTTTGAGGTTCTTCACCTTATTTACATGGTGTATTTCCAGCGGCACATTGGTCTTTCCGCACAGCTCACACACGCGGGCGGACAGCCTATCGTCAAATGACGTTCTGGAACCGATGTGTGCGATTGCAAAGTCTATGATTTTATCTGTCCAGAGGTCTGTATTTTTGCAATCCATAAACCTTGCGAAACTGCGGCGTTTTATGCCTGCTTTTGTTTGGTAGGGCACACCCCAGCTGCCGTTTCCATCACGGTATTTGCGCATCATTTTTCTGCTGGTGCTCTCATGCTTTCCAGCGAGAGTTTTCAGGCAGCTGTATTCCATCAAATATTCAAAATATTGAAGCTTGTTGAAATTGCTGGCTATGCTGTAATAGTTGCAAATACCGCGCAGCTCAGAGTTGTACGTTGATACAATCTCCAAGTCCGTACACCGAAAGATATATTTTCTTGCGGTAGGCTCTATTGTCCCGTCGCGTAGTTGCCGAATGACCGACTTCCCAAACAGGAAAGGCATAATTTTGTCCGCAAACGGAATGCACAGCTCAACAGACCCGTTGAGCGTGCGGGAAACGTGGTTTCCGTGCGGCTTTAGCTTCTGGTCTCTCCTCACACGGATGTCATAACCCAAAAATCTTGCATACTGGTTACTGTGCGTAATGAGTGTCTTTTGCTCTGAAAGCTCCATTTTCAGGGTTTGGCTGATGAAGTCGGACAGCTGTCTCTTGATACGCTCACAGTCCGCTTTATCGCCCTTCACGCCAAGAATGAAGTCGTCAGCATAACGGATGTATTTGATGACTTTGTCCGTTTTGGACATACAGGGCGTTTTATGCATGACTGCTTTTAATTGAGCGATTTTCTGCAACAAAGCTGTTTTTTCCTGACCCGCTGCAGTTTTCAGCTGTTTCTGAGCCTTTTTTATCTGCCATGTGACCTTATCGTATTCCGGGGTATGGTGCCTGTCCCTGCTTTTATAGAACTCTTTGGCGGTTTTTTCTACGAACTTGTCCAGCTCATTCAGGTAGATATTTGCGAGTATGGGCGAAACGATGCCGCCCTGCGGGCAGCCTGAGTAGGTAGCATGGTATTGCCAGTCCTCCATATAACCGGCTTTTAGGAATTTCCAGATGAGCTGAATCAACCGAGCATCTTTAATCTTGGCGTTTATGACGTTTGCTAAAACTTGGTGGTCAATGTTATCGAAACAGCCTTTAATATCGCCCTCAATAAACCACGACACACCTGAAAATTCTCTTTTCAAAGATTTCAGCGCAGTGTGGCAGCTCCTGTTGGGACGAAAGCCGTGAGAATTGTTTGAGAAGATTGGCTCGTAGACCGATTCCAATATCATTCTCAATACTTCCTGCACCAGCTTGTCCGTAAAGGTAGGAATTCCAAGAGGACGTTTTTTTGTGCTGTTCTGCTTTTTCTGGATGTACTCGCGGCGAACAGGATTCGGAGTATAGGTTCCGTCAGCCAGAGATTGGATGATCCGGTCAACTTTTTCCTTGCTGAATCCGTCAGCCGTGTCGTCATTCACGCCTTTTGTTCCTGCGCCCTTGTTGGCGTAGAGGTTTTTGTACGCAAGATAATACAGGTCGGGTCTTAATAGATAGCGGTAGAGCCTTGTGAAGATTTCCTCTTTGTTGTCCCTTGAATTTTTTCTGATTCTATCCAAAATCTCGATTGTTGGTTGCATTTGAGGCTTTCCTCCCTAATCAAATTTCAATTTTGGAATGCAATAACTGTTCTCCTTCGTCTGGAATACAGGATATATTCCGTGAGAGTCGTTACTTCCCACAGGACTACTATGAGAACTCCGTTGCCGTATCGGATATTCAGCGTCATCTCCCTTGCCTTTCGAGGGCTTGGGATTTATCACCCACAGGGGGCATTTCGCATAGCTCGTTTGAGCATTCCGACTTAGGCAATCCCCAGTTAGCGTAATAAGTAGGCAAATGCGGATTGTCGGATACGCTTTCGTTTCGTTATTTCCAGTTCTCTGGCTTGTCACATGAATTGATTGATAACCCATCGCGCAAAGGCGAAACGCAATGTTATTCATGTCAGAGGTTGATGCCGCCGTATCTACGGTGGTTACATACACATTCCTCCGCCCGAACACAACGGGGACTTGAAACTCGCATTCAACATTCAGTAGTTCTATCCTCATATCCGCTTAACGTAGCAATTCAGTCGTGCTCTTGTGTATAGAGCAACTTATCGCTTTCCCGCCATGCTATGGTCCCGCATCAGCTTTCGCCTATCGGTTAGGCGGGTCGTTTCCACTGTTATCTGAGTGGGTAGTGCCTGATTCTACTTCTTACTACGCCCTATCTGGGCGCGCGCCTTTGGT
>NZ_JAOQJO010000042.1:0-2523 GCF_025567015.1 Waltera acetigignens
TTCTTTAGGCTACAATCAATAGCGGCGTAAACGAAAAAGCAGTCTTACGTTATAGAAAACTGCCCTTTCGTTTGCGCTGCGTTTGATTTTGCCAAAGTGAACAAAGTAAGCGTCACTGTAGCCAGTATGTATGGGCTTTCAATTTTTGATCTTTCCAATAAAGAAAAGCTATTTCAGAGATAATTGTAGCACAATTACTTATTTTACAAAAGCATGGCATAACAAATAGACCTCATTTCTGAGGCTTTTTGAAAAGTATGAATGAGGCTTTTTAAATCCTAAGAGGTATCTTCTGCTGTGGCTTTCCGAGATGCCCACCGCAGCATTTACACACCGAGATTTTGATGCCATAAAGAGTTTCCAGTATCTGTGGCGTTTCCATATCTTTTAGTCTGGACAGATACTGCTTACAACCAAGAAGATTTCTACATAGTGTAAGGTGTTTGGTTTTGCTTCGGGTGCATAACAAACCATAGTGTCTGATTCTCACAAAGCGTTTTGGTGGTACATGCATAAGAAATCTACGGATGAATTCAACTCCGGAAATGGTTAATTCTTTCCATGTGCCTGCCTTGCGGTAATCCTTCACATGGTATGTAACTGTATTGTCGTCCATACGGATGATGCGATGATTACTGATAGCAATTCGATGTGTGTACTTGCCAAGGTATTTAATAACAGACTGGGCTCCATTAAAGGTTTTCTTACAGTGAGGAATCCAGTTTTTGGTATAGCAGATGTTTAACAATTCCTTGAAAGTATAATGATTACGGTATTTTTCACTGCTTCCAAAGAATTGAAGCTTATTATCTTTCCATAAAGTTTTGAGTTCATGCAGATATTTTCCTCTGAATAACTTAGAAAGAACTTTTACCGGAAGAAAGAATTCTTCTCCTTTATCACGCCACTGATTCTTAGCGGTCAAACCACCGCCAAGAAGAATGACATGGATGTGCGGATGATAATTCATTTCAGAACCCCAAGTATGCAGAATACAAATATAGCCAACCTTTGCGCCGAGATGTTTGGCATCTTCTGTAAGTTCATTGATAGTAGCGGATACTGAATGATATAACGCATCATATAGAAGCTGCTGGTTACTATAGATTATAGGATTTAACTCCTGCGGTACTGTAAATACAACATGAAAATACGGTGCATCAAGTACATCTTCACGACGTTTATCCATCCATAATTCTTTAGGTAAAGCCTGACACATGGGACAGCATCTGTTGCGACAGGAGTTATAATGAACCTGTGGATGACCACAGTCTTCACAAATGCTGACATTTGCACCGTAGGCACCTGTTTTACAGTTGATGATACAATGAGCTACCTGGGATTGCTGTGGAGAAGGATGATACGTATCAAGATATCTTGGATAAAAACGAAGGAAAATATCCTGTACGGTAGGTTTATCCATTCTTATCACCACCCTTCTTATCAAAAGGACTATGAATCCCAATCAAAGTTTTATTGCTTATATGCAGATAGATTTCGGTTGATTTTGGAGAGCGATGTCCCAATAAGGATTGAATGTATCTAATATCAACACCATCTTCTAAAAGATGCGTCGCAAAACTGTGTCTGAGACAGTGGGAATGAATATCCTTTGGCAAACCTGCGCGGTTAACAGCTTTCTTTAATTCCAAGCGAGGACCGGAAGATGTGAGATAATCACCAGTCCACTGATTAGGGAAAAGAATTCCTGTTGGTCTGCCACATTTAAACCAGTATTCCGTAAGAATATCAAGAGCTCTTTGAGATAAAATGGCATAACGTGCGGTGTGTGTCTTTGATTCATGAATATAAATCTGCATATTTGTTCTGGATATATCTTCATATCTAAGATGAATAACCTCTGAAATACGTAAACCGGATGAATACATAAGAGCAAATATAGCCTTGTATTTTAAGTTAGAAGTAGCATCAAGCAGCATTTCTATTTCAGAACGAGTAAGAACTCTTGGGATAGCATAGTCATTGATTGCTCTTGGAACAAGGTTGTCATCCCATAGCTTTCCTAAAACGCGTTTATAGAAGAATACCAAAGCTCCATTTTTGTTATTAAGTGTGGATGATTTATTCCCCTTATTTTTTAGAAATAAAAGGAAATCTCTTGCATCTTCGCAAGTGAGTTCATCTGGATGTTTGTTAATAAATTTCAGAAAATCTTTAACATTATTCTGGTAAGTGCGAATTGTACCAGGCTTTAGATTTCTGAGCTTGCCAACATCTTCGATTTTATTAATATATGATTCGTACATAAAATAACCTCCATGAAAAAGTAGTAGTAACAACAGTAACTACCTATCATGGAGGTGCATTTGAAAAATAAAACTGCTTGTGGAAGCAGCCAAAAGATGATATTCTTTTCATAGGCAGTGAACTTTCTTGTGTATTTTGTTTTGTGTGGTAACTTAACAATAAATACTTTTCAAGAAGTAATCAACTGCCTTTTTTAGAAAAAGTAGAAAAACTGCGCCACAGCCTTGGCAGGCCATCGCGCAGCGATTTTGTTCA
>NZ_JAOQJO010000043.1:0-1976 GCF_025567015.1 Waltera acetigignens
CAGGCAATGACTAAATAAAACTTTCCCTTATTTCCCTTACGATTATCTCATAAGGGCAAAAATAAGGGAAAATACATATCATTTCACTAATGAATGGGCTGGAATGTCTGTAAAATTGGGAAAGTTAGCCAGATATTTCTGCAAATTTGAATTTACTCAATTCTTACTTCGACACCTTCAATCTCAACATAAACGATTTTGTCGGTATCAGTGTTGTTTTGCATATTTATACCTACCTTAAACCAAGCGCCTTTTTCTACATCCATTTCAACTGGCATTCCTGGGGTAAGATATGTTGGCTCGTATGCATTTTCTTCCTTGACACTAATTGGTTTTAACACCACCTCTGTATCGCCTAATCCATCGCCAGAATAAATTGTAATCTTGTTGCCTATCGGGGAGATTTCCTCATCGGAATAGACAAAATCCTCTTGATAAACAATTTCTTCGGTACTTCCTGCAGGGACAACAATTTTGATTTTGTAGGTATCATTCTTACCACATCCTGTCAAAGCAAGAACACAAGCCAATGTTAGAACTAATGCTATCAATTTTTTCATACATTCACACTCCTTTGTTAAATTCAAGTTATCTAACTGTTTCAATTTCCGATTTTTCTTTTCAAACTTGCTGGCGGCGAACGGTTTGTCAAAACCGTTTGCGGACGGCAAGTCCACAGGGGATAGCTGCTTTAGCGGCGCAAGGGGGTGTAGCCACCTTGACGGAACGAAGTGACGAAACATTCTCGGTCGGGCAGTTTTTTCTCTGCCGACCGGGAATGAAGCTCCGCAGGACGCACATACTCCCGATAGGAGAGTATAGAAGTGCGCCCTTTAGTTCCTAAAGTGTTTTTATCAGTTCGACAAATCCAATTTTCTCAATTCTCCAAATCGGAAGTTATTTGTATTTATCTTTCAGAAAACAGCCAGATACAACGATTCCAAATCCAAAAACACCAAGAAAATATTCAAAGAAACTGTTTGCTCTCAAAACAATTCCTAAAAGTATTATTGCAATGCCCAATAACTCAATCTTAATTTCTTTCATAGCAAACACCTCCGTTACAAACTTGAATTTGAACTTCCGTTTCTTCCTTCTATGCCTTTATATAATCACTTGCTGCTTTCAGTAATTTTTCAACAAAATCACTTGGAATATATTCTGGCTCATAATACCGAATATCTCCACGTCCCATTTCCTGTTTTACCTTCTGCAAATCATTCACAATTTTTGCTACTTTTTCACTTTCTTCCTGATGGGTTTTACCAAAACGTCCTTCAACAAAATTGCTAAATTCACTTAACAGAATCGACAGTTCATCATCTTTACTCAATTTTCTAAAACCATCTGTTGACGTAGAATCCTCAATAAATCTTACTCTGGTTCCACCGTCATATCCTGAGTTAATCTCATCACAAATACTTTTGAATTCTCCCAACAATACATCCGCCTTTTTTTGTATTGTCAGTTTTTCATCTGAATTACTCTCGAAGAACTGCACATAACTATTCTGCATTACCCTTGATAATCTGTTTGTAAAACTCTCCACAGGCTGATGCTCCGAAATATACTGCATTTCTTCCATTTGCTTTTGTATATCTACGCTACCCTTCATCTTACTACCATGTAAAGCACGTAAGCCTTCCTCTGAGATATTAACCTTTATGGCCGGAAGATTTTTACCCGCTTCTGTATCACAAAATTTTACAGGCTGATTATTCTGTTTCCGAGCCATTTCAAATAAATCTATATTTGGTTTTTGATAAGTACCACTTACATTTCCATATAAATTAATTGCCATTTTAATCCTCCTTGAACAAATCTACAGAAATCCGTTTCTATATTTGTAATATTGGCACTTTATATCCAAAAGTTAATAGTGCGTAAAATTCAAATTGAACAAAATCGCTGCGCGATGGCCTGCCAAGGCTGTGGCGCAGTTTTTCTACTTTTTCTAAAAAAGGCAGTTGATTACT
>NZ_JAOQJO010000044.1:0-1832 GCF_025567015.1 Waltera acetigignens
AAATCAAACGCAGCGCAAACGAAAGGGCAGTTTTCTATAACGTAAGACTGCTTTTTCGTTTACGCCGCTATTGATTGTAGCCTAAAGAAGTTGTCAAAGAGAATTGTTCCAGTATTCCACAGTATTGCCATTCACATCATAGAATGTAATGGTTCCCGCATTTATAGGCAAAACAATCGCAAAAGGTTTATTGCTGTCAATGTCAAGCACTTGAATTGTGTTGCCGTCATCTATTTCAAGCTGTGTTACCTGTTGCTGATTCATAGAAATAAATGCTCGCTCATTATATCCTTCTACAGTGTACTCGGCAATTCCTCTTTGAACCCCCGAAAGTTTTCCACCCCCACGGAAAAAGTATCCAAAGGAAAGACCAGGGCGGTTGACATAGACGGAAAAAGAATGGTCACTCAAATCCTGAGGGTAAGAAATATATGCAGCCATCGTGCTGGAAACGCTTCCATCGACCGTCCAATCATCCTTAATCTTCTGCGACGAACGAATATCTGTCTCCAGCTTAGATGAAGTCACGCCGATCTCATTGTTCGTATAAAGAAAACAAACAAATAAAATACAAACAAGAACAACCCCTATCACAATTTTAAGAAATATTTTTTTCATGCTATCAAAACTCCTTGTCAACTACCGATTTTCTTAATTCGACAAACCGGTATCTAACTGTCTTTGCTAAAAAACCCTATAACAGCCATAATAAATCCTACAGGTATTAAAAGAAAAGACGCCCACACAATACCAATGTATATCAGCTCTAAACCTGCAAGAATCATTATTGCAATACCTAAGAGCATTAAACTGTTACCAAACATAATTTTTTTCATAATGCTTTTCCTCCACAACTTCAAATTGTCGCTCGTCTACCTATCCAACTTAAACGGCACAACATTTCCAACAACGCGTCCAACAAAATATACAATCACGCTCCTTTGCAAATCCCGATTTGGCATAATCATTCTATCATACCGTTATGAATAAATCATCTCTTGCAAAATAATTTCTTCTGCCCGGTTGTGAATGTTATTGCAACGCCGCACCCATTCCATTTCTTGGGTTCGTTTCAATTCCTCGGTCACGCCCTCGGCATCTTTCATCTGCTCCATGATGGTGTCTAACCGTTCCTGTGCCTGTTCGTTCAGGTCTGCAAGGTATGTCCATAACTCCCCGGTCAAGGTCAATGTGTTCAATCTGACTGGGTGGACTTCCCTTAAATATTCCCTGTGCATCCGTCCGTACTTTCCAATAGGGCGGTGTTCCTTTGGCAGCTTCAAATCCGGGATATAGTAATCTCCGACAAGGATATAATCAATTCCGTTTTCCGTTATTCTTGGTTTCAGTTCGCTCATGTTCCTTACCTCCTGTGGAAGCAGGCTCGTCTGGTACTAACTCAATCACATCGGTAATCTCACAATTCAGCGTTTCGCAGATACGGGCTAATGTATCCATGCTGATGTGCTTTCCCTCTTTGCTCATGTTGGCAATCATATTCGTTGTCATACCAGCAGCAAGCCTTAAATCTTCTTTTCTCATATCACGCTCTAACAGTGTATGCCAGAGTGGTTTATAGCTGATGTGCATATTGCTTTCCCGCCTTCCTATCCATACCACCGGGGCGGCTGCCCCGGCAGGAACTTTTCTCTTATTATAGCACCAATCTTGTGTAATCACAATTTATTCTTGTAGACTGCCGCTGATACCGTCTGGATTGTGCTTTTCCTTTCTTTTTGTTCCCTTTAATTAGCTGAATTGGAATCCGAGCTTCCAGTTTGCAAGTTTAAGTTCTGATTTAGCTAATCGCTTGCATAAGTAAATTCTGGCAA
>NZ_JAOQJO010000045.1:0-1819 GCF_025567015.1 Waltera acetigignens
ACCTCCTGGTATGATGTAGTCATAGACCAATAGCAGTCTTCTACATCATTATTTAATCTATATCAAGGTTGGTAGGAGGATTCTCCTCTGATTTCATTCCAACCAAAGATACGTGTATAAGTTACATGTTTTTAGTATAATTATTCACTCCTAGACTTCGTCTGTTACATAAGGTATTATATTCCATTGAATAGGGAAAAGGACGTTCGCCTCCTAGGGAGCTGGCTTATGTCCAGCAATACCCGTAACTTTAGACAGTCATTCCATCAATGAAAATTTATGTTTTAGGCTGGTTGGGAGCAATTAAGCTATACCCGTATCACGTGCCAGGTAGTGTATTCATTGTTTTTATGGAACCCTATCGGAAGGAGCTTACAATGTACAACAAAAACTATATTTCCGTCGGTATCGATGTCGGTTCTGCCTTTAGTTTCATGACCATCGTTGCACCTGACGGCTCTGTAATCCAAAAACCTTTTAAAATTACACACAATAAACCGGATTCTCTGGAAAAGGCCGTTTCTGCCATAAAAAAAGCAGAAGAGCTACATTCCTTAGAAAGTCGCACCTTTCTGGAATCCACTGGGATCTATCACTTCCCGCTCTTCTGCTACCTTGTTGATTGTGGTTTTCACGTCTCCATAATCAATCCTATTATTACACATTCTGCGAATAATACAAGTATCAGAAAAGTAAAAAATGATAAAGTTGATTCCATTGGTATTGCAAAGCTGGGATTATCCGGTGATATCCCTGTATCTCAATTCCCAGCAAAGCTGGTCCTTGAGATTCGATCCCTTACACGCAAGTATTATGATCTGACCGATGAACGGTCTGCTCACATCAACAAACTTAAGGGCGATCTGCATACCGTTTTTCCACAGTATCTGGACATCTTTTGTGATGTCACTGGCAAAACATCTACCATGATTCTCCGTCAGTATGGTACTCCGGATAAAATACTCCGTGGTCATAAAAAGACCATGATTGAAAAAATATCAAAAGCCTCAAGAAAAGGACTTTCAAAAGCTGCCGAGCGCTATGAAAAGCTCTGTGCCGCCGCAACAGCCGCAAAAACTTTCGGATGCCAGATTGATAGTATCTATTTCAACATCTCTCTGACTCTTGACCTTATCGAGAAGCTTGACTCTGCCTTGGATTCTATTTTGCAGCGGATCCATCAGCTGGTAACGTTCAATAAATCCGAAAAGTTTATCCAGCAGATTAAATGGCTTGATACCATTAAAGGGGTTGGATTTCTTACTGCTGTGACCATCATGTGCGAAATCGGTGATTTTTCAGCATTCCGCAATCCAAAACAGTTATTCGCTTACTTCGGACTTGATCCGGAAGTAAATCAGTCTGGTAAGTTCGTTGGCACTGAAATGCATATGACCAAACGAGGCTCCAGAATCGCCCGCCGCGCTGTCTTCGCAGTAGCACTGGCATCCATACGCACTAAACGCAATGGAGAAGGCATTAACCCATATCTTCGTGAATACTATGAGAAGAAATCCGGGCAAAAACCAAAGATGGTAGCTCTTGGTGCAGTAATGCACAAAGTGTGCAACATCATCTTTGCTGTTCTTCGTGATGAGAAAGAATTCGAATTACGGTCTCCCGAAGAACACTGCAGGCAGTATCAACGTCCTGCTTTACAGGCTGCATAAACATTCATCCTGTGCTGTATATAACCATCAACAAAGCGAAAATCCAAAGGATTTACGTTTATTAAAGTTACTCATTTTTAGGTTTCAATAATCAATAGAAAAAGTTCTATTTTTTATCATTTAGGGCTTGACTATAACTAGCTGGTCTG
>NZ_JAOQJO010000046.1:0-1804 GCF_025567015.1 Waltera acetigignens
TCCTCCCATAATAATCTTTGTTTTTCTCTTGTTAACTCGCTTTTTCTCACATTTTCATTTTTTCATAGAGATTGCTTCTAAGTCTATGTCATTCCCCTTGGCCATGAATCATGGATATACGGATGTTTAGGGTACACAAAACAAGACGTCGTCTTATTCTGTTATGATCGGCCTTTCTTTCCCCAACTCCTTACGGCAGCCTAACCTCCCATGTCATACGGGATCTCCTTTACTTCAGGGTCCTTAATTCCTTCGTTCTGCTTATCCATAAAGGGGCGTCATGATGCTCCTTCGCTGAGTCTCTGCTCTGATGGAAATAAATCTGACTTGGCTCTCTATGTTTATGAAATTCTTCTGTTCCTTTCAGCGCCTTACGGCGGACGTCTCCTGAATCTCACAGTTGGTCTTCTTACGCTACCTGCGGCTGCCTGTGAATGTCAGAAATCAACTTCTGTGCATCATAGGTCACTCCTTTTGCTAGGATGGCATAAAAGACTCTTATCAGCTTACAGCTGATGGCAATCACGGATTGTTTCTTCTTGAGCGGATTGTTCGCTCTTGTCGTGTAATACTCATGCAATGACTTAAACTCCGGATTCTTCGCTATCAGCGGAATTGCTGCATTGAACAGTACTGCCCGCAGCTTACTCCGACCTCTTTTGCTTATGGTCGTCTGTCCTTTGTGCTTTCCAGAGCTGTTCTCCCGTAATGAGAGTCCTGCCAGCTTTTGTATCTGTCTGGGTGATTCGAAACGCCTCACATCACCCACTTCTGCCAGAAATCCGGCTACCGTGATCACTCCTATACCTTTGATGGCAAGCATCTGCTCGCTTTCGGGTATCTTCCTGCACAGCTTTTCTATCTCCTCCATAACGGCGTCAAGCTGTGCCTTTTTGTATTCGTAATCCTCGAGCAACAGTTTCATTTCATACCGGGCAGCCGAAGAGCCTTTCTTTAAGCCGATGCTGCGTTTTGCTGTCTCACACAGGGTCGTTGCCCTTTTCATTCCTACAGCCCTAAGCTTTGCATCACGCCAGATTTGATTGATTTTCTCGGCTCCCAGTTCCACGATTGCTTCCGGAGTACAAACTTTCTTTAGAAGCAGCATACTGCTCTGTGCTTCATAGTCCCCAAACACATCTGTGTACTCGGGGAAATATATGGCGAACCATCTGGCAAATCTGTTTTTGATCTGGGTCATCTCCCTGATGAGTCTCTTACGATTGGCCACCATAATTCTTAAATCAGCATACACACCATCCGGTGTATATGGTGCAGAATACCGGCCCTCGGTAACCAGCTTTGCGATCACCTTCGGATCCTTCCTGTCATTCTTGCTTTGGCTGTTGTCATCCAGTTCCTTGGTCTGCTTTACCGCATAAGGGTTAACCATAACCAGGAGGATGCCCTCATCCTCAAGATAAGCGCCAAGGTCAAACCAGTAATGACCTGTCGGCTCGATACCTACGATTACATCTGACTTTCTGTACTTGTCCTGCAAATGCTGCATCCATGCTTTAAAGGCTTCAAAACCTTCTCTGCTGTTGCTGAACGTAAAGACTTTTCCGAGTTCAATGCCTCTCCAGTCAAATGCCCTGGCGTACTGTGTTGTGCTTCCGATATCAATTCCAACTACCAAAGTTGATTCTTTTACTTGATTGATTTTTTCATTCTGCTTATAATTCATTTGTGGGTGTCTCCTTTGAACGATGATTAATTAACCTGCCAGTTAACAATCATTATTCTATGGGTGGCACTCATTTTTTGCAAACCGGTTATTTGTTACTTAACAGGAATGCTCCTT
>NZ_JAOQJO010000047.1:0-1763 GCF_025567015.1 Waltera acetigignens
GGTGAATTGGAAAATTAAATTCCAGTCCATTCACCCAAAAACTGGAACTTAGTATTGCAAAATATATCCTAGAAGTTAGTGTTGCAAACCTCTTGATATCTAGTTATAGTTGTGGCTCAGCAATAGAGTCCGGATGGCGTTATCCAAGGAGAATACCATGGCTAAGAATGCACATCTGGTTCTTGATGAAAGAGCCACAATAGAAGTTCGCATAAGAGAACGAGCTTCATTTACTGAGATAGGTAGGGAACTTGGCAAGGACCCTTCTACTATCTCAAAAGAAGTCAGACTCCATAGTCAGACTGTACGTAAAGATTCCTTCAATCCCTGCAGCAAGCGAAGTACCTGTGATGAATACGGAACAGCATGTTCAAAGTGCAAACTACAGTATTCAAAAAGCTGCAAGAGATGTCCTCGTGTAAAGTGCTACGAGCATTGCAAGCAGTTTGAGGTATTGGTTTGTAACAAACTGAAGAAACCACCATACGTTTGCAACGGCTGTATCCAACGGCAATCCTGTAAGCTGGAGAAGCATATTTATTCTGCCAAATCAGCTCAGAAGAATTATGAGACTACTCGCTCAGAAAGTCGTCAAGGAATAGCAATTACACCGGAAGAATTAAAGCGTGTAGATGCTATTGTTTCACCGCTTGTTAAGTTAGGCCAGTCTATTCACATGATATGTGTCAATAATGCAGATGATATCATGCTTGATGAAAAGACTATTTATAACTACATTGATGCAGGGCTTTTATCTGTAGATAACGTTGATCTTCCAAGAAAGGTCCGTTATCGTACCCGCTCACATAAGAAGCCTGTAAGAGTAGACAAGCAGTGTCATGTAGGACGCACTTACGAGGATTTTGAAGCTTATCTTGCTGCGAATCCTGATATTCCGGTAGTGGAAATGGATTCAGTAGAAGGTCGCAAAGGCGGTAAAGTCTTGTTGACCATATACTTTAGAAATAGTAGTTTAATGCTTGCTTTTATCCGTGATAACAATACCGCCAAGTCAGTTACAGAAATATTTGACTGGTTGTATGAACAGTTAGGACATGAAGTATTCACTAGCCTCTTCCAGGTGATTTTGACCGACAGAGGAAGTGAATTTACTAACCCGCTGGCAATCGAATTTAATAAGGGCAATGGTCGCAGAACACATATCTTTTATTGTGATCCACAGCGTTCTGATCAAAAAGGTGGTTGTGAAGTTACACATGAGATGATTCGTCGTGTGCTTCCGAAGAAAACCTCTTTTGATAACTTAACTCAGGATGATATCAATCTTATGATGAGTCATATCAACTCATATAACAGAAAAAAGCTGAATAACCAGTCGGCACACCAGTTGTTCAGCTTCATTAATGGCGGGGATATTCTTGACAAGTTAGGAATAAAATCCATTCCCGCTAATGAGATTAACCTTACACCTCTATTACTGAAAAAATAAGAAACGTAGCGCCATTCGGAAAAAATACTGAACCGAATGAGGGGTGGAATTTAATCTTGCGAAAAAAGAAATAAAATTCGACCTCCGCTTAACGTGACTCTTTTTTCAGAGGATTAAGATCTCAAAAAAAGAATATCAGCATATGAAGCATAAAACAACTTGTTTCTAATAGTAAATTCCAGTTTTGAAGAACTTTGCAAAACTAACTTCCATAAAAATCATGATATTTTGATTTGCCAGAATTTACTTATGCAAGCGATTAGCTAAATCAGAACTTAAACTTGCAAACTGGAAGCTCGGATTCCAATTCAGC
>NZ_JAOQJO010000048.1:0-1698 GCF_025567015.1 Waltera acetigignens
GCTGACTTGAAATTTTAAATTCCAGTGCACAGGTAAATTCCACCGTGTCTTTAAAAATTGCTTGAAATCGAATAATTTTAGAGAAAAAATATTGGATTTCTGTTATAATCATAGTAATTCATGGCGAAATTCTCTGTTTTTCTGTATGGCAAACAAGCCACTGGAAGGTAGTGTGTCAGACTAAATTCCACCGGCCACATTCGAAAAATGTGAAAAGTTTACTTCCAGTCTGACAGCAGGTTTTTCAATGAATTATTGGTTGAAGCGTATCAGCTTGGGCGTCAGATTGACCTCATCAGGGGCAATCCGCCTGAGCTGAAATGCTTTCAGGGTTTCTTCTCCCAGAGTTTCCAGTGCCACATCGTAAGGTGTTCTGCCCTGAAGGCTTTCTCTCGGTGTGGAATTGATATGGCTCACGATCAGGTTGACATCCCACTGGGTAAGGAACTCAAAATTTGTCTTTTTCGGCAGAATCATCCGGAGCATGGTATGCGCCTGCTCCAGACCGCCTTTCTGCCCGCTGCGCATAGGGTCGCAGTAATAGATACTGGTACGCTGGATCCCTGTAAACCCGGTTTCCAGAGATTCGGGATTACCAAACTCCGAGCCCCTGTCGGTAAGAATGTATTCAAACAATGTCTGAAAATCATAAGTACCAAAGCGCTTTTCCAACCGGTCAAAGACAAGCCTTACAGCACCCTCTGTGTTACGGTTCATCAGGAAAGCAAGAAACAGCTTTTCCCTTGTAAAAAAGAAAGTAAGCAGTGTTTTTGACGATCCGGAGGCGGAATGCACGGTATCCATTTCCACAAAGGAAGACAGTCCCAACTGCTGGAAATCGGTGTAAGTCCTGCCCTGGAAAACACGGCGGTCAGAGATCTGTGTTTTGTGTATCTTGCGTGGTTTGAACTTCACTTTACGCTTCAGGTCAATGTTTCTTGCGGTCAGGATTCCCATGTCGAGATAGGTGTAAACGCTGCGGACAGACAGCTCCAGTTCCGGATGGTTTGTAATGATCTGGTAAGGAGACTGTCCCTGCTCGATCAGAGGACTGATGATCCTGTCTTTCCGGTGAAGTTCATGCTTGGTCATACTGATACCGGAACGGGACTCTTTAAGGCATTCCCGATATTTGCGGTCAGCAAATCTGGCATTGTAAGTGTACTTATGTGCGATGGTACAGTGGGAAATCTGCTTGTCACAGCCATTGCAGACATAAGGAGCTTTATCGAGCCTGCTGCAGCGTTCCTTTTCAAAATCGGGACAGGTCTGGTTGCAGGTAGGACAGGAAGTACACTTGATACCACAAAGAAGGATCTTCCCACAGGCGTTTGTCTTTTTGCAATGGTAACGGTGCACACAAAAGTTTTTGGCATTGTAAAAAGTGCCTTTGTGATACCAGTCGGACAGGCGGTGTGCCTTCACCTCTTTGGAGATGGTAGTGGGATCCTTACAGAGGAAGCGTGCGATATCCTTAAAAGAAGTACCTTTGGAAAGCTCATTCTGGATGTAAATACGATCATCCAGAGTTAAGTGTTTCTGATTACCGGGTATATATTTACTCATAGTCTTATTCCTCCAACTGCTGTCAGAAGGAAAGATAAGTCTATCACTTTTATATGAAAGAGTAAATATCAACTGTGCGGGAGTAAATTCCACCGCCTAAGCGGGCGGTGGAATTTAAATAAAAAAGTTAGG
>NZ_JAOQJO010000049.1:0-1661 GCF_025567015.1 Waltera acetigignens
AAGAGTGAAAAATAAAGTAGATTTTTGGGCGCACTTATATAAGGGTTCATAAAACCCTGTTTTTACAAGTATAGAAAGCAGAAAAAATGTTAGTTATCGTTGCGTTTCACTAACTTAGAGCTGTCGTAACCAAGGCTTTCAAGGTAAGCAAACACATTGTTCTCATTCAAGACGACACTCTCTACATGATTCTGAGGGTCCATCAATTCCTCATAGTCAGTAGGGGTAAAGGGCTTCTTTTCTGAAACCATGTGGTAAATACAGACCATCATCATTCTTGCAATGGCAATGATTGCCTTTTTGTGTCCACGTCGCTTTTTGATTCGACCATATTTGATTGCAAAATAAGGCTGCTTTTTGCTCTTAATTGCAGCAAGGGCACATTGAACCATCATTGGTTTCAGGTAATCGCCTGCTTTGGCAATGCGGACAGACTTTTTCTTACCAGCGGATTCATTGTTGGCAGGAGAAAGTCCGCACCAGGAACACAGATGTTTTGCATCATCAAAAATATCCATATCAACGCCTGTTTCTGCAAGAACAATCGTGGAACTTAACTCTGTCATGCCGGGCATGGTACTGACAAACTCCACGAACTCGTAATAAGGCTTGATGCGGACATAGAGTTCCACTTCGGTCTGGGTAATCATATCATCGAGATATTCCAGATGCCCCCGGGCAAGCTCTAGTTTTTTAGCCTGATCTGTTTCAATAGTGTAGCCTTTGATGGCTTCGATGATTTCATCAGACTTGGATTTAGCCCCTTTCTTTATGAGTTTGCGGACAGCTTTTTCATCCATGGAATCGGCAGTATGCTCCAATAGATAAGAGATGATTTCAGTTGCTGTCTTGCCAAAAGGATCAGAAAGAACACTGGCAATGCCGACATTGGAAATGGTCATACAGTTCTGGATGCGATTCTTCTCGGAAGACTTCATGCAGACCAGCTTGAAACGGTATCTGGAAAGTTCCCTAAGCTGACGAAAATCTTTTGGAGGAATAAAGGAACATCTGACAAGATCAAATTTGTAGAGGTCGGCAATCCATTTAGAATCCTTTTTGTCCGTTTTCTTGCCTTTAATGGCTTTGACATACTTCGGATGTGTAAGGCAGACATCAATGTCATTTTCGAGATAATTAAAAATAGGAATCCAATACTTTCCGGTGGATTCCATACAAACATGATAGCAATTATTCTCGATAAGCCAGTTGTGAAACCTTTGAATATCTGAGTTGATGGTTGAAAAAGATTTTTGCAGATATTCGGATATGCCGTCCTTATTGGTAGTTACGATGGTTGCAACGATAACATTTTTGTGGACATCAAGTCCACAGCAGATGGAGTATTTTAACTTCATCATTAAGTATCACCACCTTAATAAAAAGGGAATAGCAACATTGACTGTCATCCTGCGACTGAATAAACATGGTTTATTACCAATGATAAGAGTCCGGGCTCAATGTCCCACTTGTTTGTGCTTGTAAGGATGACGGCACATATAACTATACGGGGTCGAAATAAATTCGCCACTTCTCCTTCCGTGCTCTGTAGTGTATTGCTATTCCTTGAAAGAATTATAAATCAAAGAGTGGAGGGGCACAACATTTTTCATAACTTGTTTGTGCCTTGAGCGAAGCGAAAGGAATGACAAAAACTATGA
>NZ_JAOQJO010000005.1:0-8897 GCF_025567015.1 Waltera acetigignens
ATTATTGATCAAGTACACACTTTTTGAACCCAAAACAAGAAAAACGCTTCTGGAGTGCTGACCAAAAGCGTTTTGTCTACAGTCTGTGGGGAAGTACAAGTACTTCCCCAGAATAAGAGCTATATACTATCTATCAAAGATTACTCGATGATGGTAGCAACACGGCCGGAACCAACGGTTCTACCACCCTCACGCTTCGTTGGATATAAAATCCTATTACTTTTAGGTGTATTTCAGGCACTTTTTTATCTGTATTATTCCAAATATGCCCTCTTATTTGAGGTTTTGAAATTTTTTAGAACCATAGTAGAACCACGCATGTACAAACTAATGTTTATTCATCCACTGGTAAATCTTGCTGAAAAATATCTAATGCTGGTCCCATGTTCTCAAATTCTTTTAATCTTTGTATATACTCCTCCTTCATTTCAGTGATACCTACCTTTACAGTTCGTGATGCTTCATCTACCCAACAAGAAGAAACAAAATTTAATTCTTTATTAAGAATGGCCTGCGAAATATTATCACGAAGTGTATCAAGATAAGCTAATGAATTCTCACCATTTTCCCCTCGTGAATCCAGCTTCATACTACTTAGCCCTTGCGTGGATGGTTCGCCATCATCAATGTAATAAAAAGACCCTTCAAGATTCTCTTTATCCATACAGTAGTTGTAAATGTTTTGCACACGCTCCCAGATCTGTTCATCGAAATATACATCGCTTCGCTGAGAAATCATGCTTTCTACATGAGTTCGCAAATCGGTATAGAATAGTTCTGTTACATTGAAGCAAATATATTTTTCATCTTCGTATACCTTGTACTGCTCCATTTCAGCAAATGTCAGAAGTTGCCCACGGATAAATGCGTAATCTTCAGAACTTTGAATGGAATCTACTTCATATGTCATGATATAGACCAACGGAACATCTACACCACCATCAAATTCTCCCCTGTGCTGAGGAACATAGGCACTCAACACCAATGCCTTTTCATCTAAAGTAGAACCAATCGGCAGATTGTATCCATCAATGGGTTTATGGTGTTCGCCAGTAAGCCAATGCTGTTTATCTGCCGGAACTGTTTCGTCAAAAATAACCCCGGGGTTCAACATATCGACAAGAAGATGTGGTGCAACGGAAGGAACAACATTCCCATCCAGATCGTTGAGAAGCTGCGCACAATCGGACAGGTATTCCTCGTTCCTCGCTTGCCACTCAAGCGGGTCAGCAATGTAGGTATCAAAATAGTGCTGGAGTTTTTCTGTAACTTTAGATACAGACACTTTATCTGCTTCAACGGGATTTATTGGGGTGGGTTCCTGTATAGGAGTAATGATAGGCTCGGTAAATTCGATACTGCACATCCAATCCTGCCCAAACAGGAAATTATTATTGGTCAACACAAAATAGTAATGGTCATCAACCAGCGGCTGTTCTAATACAGAAAAATCATATGCGGCAGATAGGTCAATGGTCATCGTGCCGCTGGTATTTGCTTTAATTTCCGTATTCTCAAAGATGATGTTGTCGGACAGTGGGGCAATTTCTTCACTGGTAGACCAGCGCATCAGTTTGAGTTGTTTTTGAAAATTCAAATCTTTATCAGATTTGTTTTCAACTTGGATAGACACAATTCCATTTCCTTCATAGGTAGAAGAGAGGCTTAGATCGTCACCCGACAGTGAAGAAAACAAGCTTGCTGCGAATGCCGTCATAGTGAAGCTACATACCAACACAGCGGCAATTACCACATATTTTTTAATCGGATAACGCCATACAGGAGCGCTCTCCAATTCAACTCCGGTTTTTTCTTCAAAAATATTTTTTATATTTTGCAAATTAGATTTGCGAAATGAGTTCATGTTATTCCTCCTATTCAATTCGAAAGCGCTTCACGCAATTTCTGTTTTGTTTGATACAGGCGATTATTCACCTGCTTCACACTCAAGTTCAGCGCAAGAGCAATTTCTTTTGGCTTCTGTTCGTAATAGTATCGTCGCACCAGAATTTCACGGTCAGGTTCTCCGAGTGCATTAACTGCTGCAATAAGCACTCTCCGAGTTTCTTCTTGAATCATATCGTCAACAATACCGAGGTCACTAACAAGAATAGTGCTTTCTAATGAAATTGTGCGTGTCTTTGCAATTTCTCGGCAACGGTCAATGGCTTTTGTTCGAGCAATAATGGAGAGCCATGATTTTAACTTGCCTCGAGAGGGATCGAATTTATGAGGATTTTCCCATAAGTAGATAAATGTATCAGCAACTCATTCCTCTATGTCTTGAACAGAGCCAATATTATTTAGAACCTTTCCTATAATAGACCACAGAAGTTTAGAGTATTTGTCGATAGTCTCATTGATTGCACCCTCACTTCTGTTTCTAATTGCAATTATAATTTTTTCGTCATTCAACAATGTCACCTCTTTCCATGTAGATTAACCGGTCATATATAGTACGGAAAAAGCACAAAAAACACTTAAATTTTTTTTGTGAAAGGTATTTTATCCTGAAATCGTATTCATTTTATCTTACCTCATCCGATAATTCAAACTTGGGAATGACGAAGTAAAAACCTGTCAAACTTGGACTCAAGCAAGTGAAAAGAGAGAACTTGTATGCATGATGTGTACAAGCTCCCCCTTGGAGTTAGCTATAAATCAATTCATTTATGATAATTTCTTCTGCACGGTTCCGGATACTATTCATAGCTCCCAGCCATGCCATTTGGTCAGTAGCTTTCAATTCCTCTGTCACGCCCTCAGATGCTTTCATCTGCTCCACCAACCGTTCCATCATCTGATAACATTCCTCATCCGTCTGGTGCAGATATTCATTGAATTCTCCACTTAGTAACAGTTCCAGATACAATGCTCGGTGATGTTCTTTCAGATACTCTGCTCTCATTCTTCCGTATCTGCCAATTTCATAATGCGTTCCCTCCGGGAGCCGGAGATCTGGGTAATACAGACCATCCTCTCCCAAAGTGTAACTGATTTCGTTTTCTCCTACAATGTGCTTTTCCAATACTTCTGTTTTCTTAATTTTATCTGTCATATCCATCAATCTCCTTTATCTGCTCATTCTGTTCTGGTAGCTTCTCTGCAGTCGGTTCTGCTCTGCCTGTAACCGTTCCACTTCTTTCATGCTGTCAATAATACCCTGCACCTTATCTGTACCGACATACTGCTTCACTCGTTCCAAATCCTCTGCTTTCTCCTGCAAGTGCTCCATTGTGCCATTCTGTTCCTTGATTTTATTCTTGTACCATGCGATGTCATCTTCCTGCTGATTTACCTTTTCAGTCAGTTTTCTAACCTGCTCCATCAGACCAACACACTTGATTGTCAGGCTTTTTACAATCTCCTTTAACCTTGTAATCAATGGTAGTGCCACCTTTTCACGATAGGCTTTTGCCGACTGCACCACTCCCGGCTCCGGAAGCTGCCATTGTCTGTCCTCGTCATAGGCTCTCACATTACGCTCCAGAGCGACCTTAGAACCTGCCATAGCTTCCAGTTCTTTTTGAAGCTTCTGTTGTTGCTTTTCTAATTCCCGATTGCCGGACAACCGCCTTTCCTTTTCCAGCTCCAAATCCTCATTCTCGAAAATCAACTGACTGTTTTTTGCCAACAAACTGTTATAACTCTGCTTTGTATCTACATACGTTTTTTCCAGTTCTGCATTATCTGCCTTGATTTCCTCGTTCCGTCTTTGAAACTTATCGCCCATCTCTGCCAATTCTTCCACACGAGCAAACTGATTGTCTACCATTTTACTTGCTGTCTGCAATGCCCGTTCTGATTGTGCAAGCTGACTGTCAAGCTCCGCAACCTCTTTTGCTCTCTCCTGCTTCTCATAATCCAACACCGAAAGATGTTTTTTGTGCGTACCCTTCTGCAGCCATTCGACACCATACCGCTCCATGACTGCCGCAAGTTCCTTTTTCTCCGATTCTATCCACTGATTCCATTCCGTTGCTCCTCTGGTGCCTCCCTCAAATCCCTGCGCTGCTAATGCTCCCTTTAATGAAACTCTGGTATCAAGTCCTCGCTTGCTCCCGGTAATAACAGGGACAAAATCAATGTGAATATGCGGCGTTTCCTCATCCATGTGCAGATGTGCCGAGAATACATGAAGATTCGGATTCCGGCTTTGAAAGTCTGCCATGAAATCCGAAAGTATCTGCTTTGCCAACTGCCCCTCCTCACTCCGCACATTCATATCGTCCTTATTGCCTATCTGGAAAATCACTTCATGGAACAGCTTTTCCTGCTTCCCCTGCCGGATTTTCTCATAATAGTTATCAATCTTTCTGTCACTCCGCTTCTGCTTCGCATTGTACCTTTCCAGAGCTTCGTCAAACAGTTCATGATACACTGCCTTTATATCCTTGTGACAAAATTCCACATTGTCACGGCTTCTTTCTTTATCTACATTCTTTGCTGAAAATGCTCTTGTATTGTGATTCACAGAGCCTTTCCCCATCATTCCGCTAATCGTTCTCTCCAATAAAAACCACCTCGCATCTTTTTTTATCTGTATCTTTTAGTGCCGGATACGGCACAGGCTTTGTTACTTTCGTCGAAAGTAACGCAAAAGCACTTTTGACAGCTACCGCCATCAAAAATGCAACCTGACAAGTCAGGTTTTGCGCCCTGCCGGGAGCTTTTATGCCTGCGGCAGTTGTGCCCGTTCCGGTCACATCATCATCGCTGCCACCCCACCATTTTTTTAACCGTATCCTACGGGTGCGTGCCACGCTCCCGTTTTAATCGTCTAAGGAAAACTTACCATCGGAAGCTGTCCGGCACACCACGCTTGTCAAGATATTCCCTGCGTGCCTTTTCCTTTTCTTCCTCTGTCGGTGCAGTTTTATACTGCGTATACAGCTCTCTCATTACCAACGCATCCATCTTTTTCTCCAATGCCTTAGTTATCTCCGGCTCTGTTTCTTCCTGCCCTATCAGAAAATATCTCACGAGTAAAAAGAAAAGCTCCTGCGAAATCTGCACATTCTTCATAGTAATCCACCAATCCTTTCTGCAAGATCGCAACAACGCAATGTCTATATCTTTTGCAACCTTGCAATGTTCAAGACCGCATTTCCATATACTCTGCATTGTTGCGTTCTTCCCTTATTCTGGCTTTACTTTATCCAGTTCCCAATACCATGCGTTGTTGATTTTCCTTGTCTGGACACCCAACTCTTTCTTTGCGTTTTCCAGTGTCCGTTTGGAAATCCCCAGCTCATTTGCCCGGTCAAATATCTCATTACTCAGAACCGCACTCTGTGTTTCTGCAAGCTCCCTTAACATCTGCTTTGCCTGCTCCATTTTATTTGCCTTTGGTGTAATTCCGCCAAGCACCTCGTCCACCGTAATCTCATAATCTCCAAGCCACTTGACCCCGTCCTCTGATAAAGCAAACGCTTTCGGGTGTCCGAATGCTGCAAGGTTGTTTTTTATCTGAACAACTGCTCTGGTATTCGATTCTCCTTCTACCCTGCCGACCAATAACACACTCCTCGCTACCGCAAAGAAATCTATGGAACCCATGCCCCGGTATGCCGCTTTATTGCCAGAAGCCTTGTTCATGTGACCGATAAGGATAATGGCACACTTTGTTTTCTCTGCCAATGCTCCTAATTTCTTTGTCATATCCCTTGCTTCGTTCGCCCGGTTCATATCCATGCCACCGCCCAAATATGCCTGTATCGGGTCTAAAATCAAGAGCCTTGCACCAGTCCTTACAATCGCTTGTTCCAATCGTTCATCTACCATAGACAGCGATTTGTCGCTCTCATCAATAACAATAATTCTCTCACAGTCTGCCCCTGCAAGTTCCAGTCTCGGTTTTACCGTATCTGCAAGACCATCTTCCGCAGTCTGGTATATTACATTGACCGGCTCTGTGACCTTCATATTTTCATCCAGTGCTTCGCCCTTTGACAGCTTTGCTGCCAGATTCAACACCATTGTTGTCTTTCCATCCCCCGGATCACCTTGGATAATTGTCAGCTTTCCATAAGGAATGAACGGATACCACAGCCACTCAATCTCCTGCGACTGTACCTCCGACATTCTAATCATCTTTAACTTAATCTTCTGTTCTGTCATCTTTTCCTCCAAATTTCATTTAGTGATTGCTACCGGAGAAAACCTCTGCTATACTTGTCTTGTGAATACATAGGATAACAGAGGTTTATCCGGTTATCTTAAGTCCTGACAGTTGCCGCTGTTGGGACTTTTTCAGTTCTCTGTTGATTCAGCATATCAGCCACCTGCCTCTGCTGATTCGGGTACAAGTGCCCATAAGTGTTCAATGTGATTTTTATATCCCTATGCCCTAACCGCTCTTTAATAATGAGTGGCTGCACTCCCTGATTGATAAGATAAGCAACATGACTGTGTCGAATATCATGAACTCTGATTTTCTTAACCCCAGTCTTTTCACAGTTATGCTTCAACTTGTGCTGTACTGCCTCTGCCACTATCGGAAATATCCTCTCATCATCTGGCAGTTCATAGAGCTTATCCACATAATCCTTTATCTCCTGTGTCAGAAATTGCGGAATATCAATCACTCTGACCGATTGCTCCGTTTTAGGTGTAGTAATAACATCTTTTCTTTCTGTCCGGTAATAGGTTTTGCTAATACTGATTCTGTTTTCCGTAAAATCAATGTCTGACTTTGTAAGGGCAAGCATTTCTCCAATTCTACACCCCGTCCAAAAGAGTATTTCAAAGATAAGATAGTATCTGCTTCCCGGTTCCATCGTCTGTATGAACTTTTGGTACTCATCTACTGTCCAGAAATCCAGACTTCTGTTATCCGAGCTTCCCATACGCTTAACTTTTTTACAAGGATTTGTGTGTAAATCGTAAATTCGTGAAGCGTGAGTGAATAAGCTAGTTAGCTGATTTTGTATCATTCTTAAGTAGGCTTCCGAAAATCCTTTGGTCTGCATTTCATTCTGCCACTGAATAATCTGCCCTGCAGTTATCTCACTCATCATCTGATTACCAAAATACGGAATGATGTGTTGCTCCATCATATATCGTTTGTTCTTCATGGTGCGTTCCTTCAGCTCATTCTGCTTATCTTCAAAATAAACTTCCATAAATTCACTTAGCTTCATATCCATACTTCTGCTGTTATTCAATTTCTTCTGTCGCTCATACTCAAGAGCCTCTCGCTTTGTCTCAAAACCTCTTTTTCTTCGCTTTTTCTTTTCACCCCTGGCATTTGTTTCAAACCATTGGGCTGTCCATTTCTTAGTGTCTTTTTCTTTGTATGCCATACTGCTCTCCTTTCCTATCCTACTGATAATTCGTAGCCATACATTTTTTTCGCCCAATACGCTCTTGGAATTCTTCCAGCCATTGTGATATATCCTTGCGAAGCCAACTCTTCATTCATGCTTTTTACCAGCTTGTACGCATGAGATTTGGAACAATTCAATTCTCGGGCTACATCATCGGCACTCATCATATATTGATAATTCGCCATACATTCGTCCTCCCTTCTATACTTTGAATCTCGTTACATTTCTAGTATTTGTTTTGTGTATGATTTTCGTACATTCATATTATCACTACACATTTCCCTTGTCAAGATTTCGTAATTATATTTTTACGATATTCGTATATGCTATTTTTGAAAATTATTCTTTTATGTCTTTCGTATTTGTGCTATGATAATAATTATATTTATGCAATTCGTAAATTTTAAATTTATGAAAACAGGAGGTTTCAATGGGAGACGGTAAGAAACTGAAAGAAATATTAGACAGTAAAGGCACGAATGTCCGCCAGATTGCAAAAGCAACTGGTATCAGTGCCACAACACTTTATTCAATTATTCAAAAGGATTCTAATATCCGATTTGACTTTGCACTTAGACTGGCAAATGAATTAGAAATTGACGTGAATGAGATATGCTCTGCCAGTCCCTTTTCGGGTGCAATCACAGAAGAAGAAATATATCCTACATTACCGAATGGATTGAATGGCGCTCTTGACGGAAATCGGGTAAAAACGTATTTAAAAAATTCCATGTACCCGCTTATGTATCTTTTCGGGAAAAACAGTATGCCTGATGTGGATAATTTGCTGACTTCCTTTTACCAGTTGGATGATGAAGCTAGGAAAGAAGTGGTGGAAACGATACAATTCAAGCTGCAGTATCACAGAGATCCCGAACGGGCAGAACAGATTAAACAGATTAAGGGATGGTAAAAATAACTCCAGTGAATCGTTGAATTCACTGGAGTTATTGCCTAATGATCAATATCCTGTCTTTTGACAATCTTCAAGTAGTTTCTCTTTAAATCATTTACTGAGCCAAAGAATATTTGCTCTGATTTCGAAAAGGAATGATTCTGTATTTTTAGCTTTAACAGTTCAAAAGTGCATATCATATCAGCCACCTGAAACAACCTATAATCCGATGGTTTTACTTTTCGAAACTCCACTCTTGGCAAAAATGCATTAAACAAGGTCGATAATATTTTGTTTAACTCTACTTGTCCATTATCATAGTATATTTTAACCAAGTCGAACGAAAGCAAGAAGTCATAGTGCTCCCTAATAAAAACAGATATTTGCTTTGAAAGTTTACCCGTTGCTTCAACAATATCTTCAATATGCTTTTTCTCTATATGGAAAGCTTTATATTTTACCCCACTCTGTCTCATAAACGTAACCATCTTATTAAATATCTTTCTACGTTCTATATAATCCATTTCAGAGTATTCTTCCTCTTTTCGAATAATAGGGCCTGTATGTATACAATGATTTTCTAATCCCAAAAGTGATAATTCTCTATTTAAATATTCCATTGGCTCTTGAATGGATGCTTCTTGTTCATGAAATACCATTGTAACTATATACCA
>NZ_JAOQJO010000005.1:9262-112332 GCF_025567015.1 Waltera acetigignens
AAAAATCGACATCTGTCCATCTGACTTTTTTTGTGACATATAATTCCATATAGTTTTATCTAACACACTTTCACCCACTTCTAATACAGATGCAGTCTTTCGCAATATTCTACTTGCTTCCTTATAATCGGCTGTCAAAACACCTGCTATTTCAAGAAATTGAAACATATGCCTGTCAATCGGAATCGCTTGCTGACCAGATAGTAATTTCATATAATCAATAGTCTTTCTTCCTACTCCATTAATTTCTAATAAGCTCTCCGCATTCCCATCATCCAAAATCCACTCCGCCAAATCATCTTCTGTATTTATATTACAATTATACAAATACAAAGCCAAATTACAGATTGTGTTTTGCTTTCTTTTATTTTTCCATTGTATTATTTCCTCAATTGGTATTGTCTGAAATAGTATTATAAAATCACATGTTGTCCTATAATCCGAATATTTGCTCAGAATATTATAAACTCTTGGATACACCACACTTTTGTAATTCATTCCTGCTTGCAATACTGAATCTGTCAATGTTGCTGCCATATTATAATATGGTGTTCTTTGTGTAATTTCAGCATAATTATGGGGAATTCTTTCCAAAAGGTCTATAACCTTTTGAACTGAGTTATCTATATTATCCATTAATCTTTTCCTCTAGTATATTATTTATCGCATTAATGCGATCAACACAGTTTGGACACGCTCCACATGGCATATCTGAATTTACCTGACATGAATACGTTATCTCAATAGGAGCATTTAGTTCTAATCCTAACTTTGCCACCTCTGTTTTTGTCATTTCACGAAATGGCATATTAATCCTAATAGAGCCATATTCATATAACAAACTTTCCAATTTTGTAAAAAATTCCATAGAACAATCTATCTCTTTTGCATGGTTGCTATTAATAAATGCGGTATACACATCTTTTATTCCCATAGATTGCGCATATGCAGATGCCAATGAAATAAACAAAATATTTCTATACGGGAGATACATATCCTCTGCCACAACATTATCTTCCCACAAATTGGCTTCTATTATCATTCTCGAATTTGATTCCTTATAAACATCACCAATTTTTATAACACGCACATTATCTACATATTCTTCAGGAAGTACTTGTAAAAGTGTTTGATATTCCTTATCCTTACAGTGTTGACCGTAATCAATAAATAAAATTACTACATTTTTATTTTCTTTAGCAAGCTTATATGCCAAAACGGTAGAATCCATTCCACCAGAAGCAAGCAAAAGACAATCAAAATTATTCTCCATTTTTCACCATCCTACTAACCACAGTAAATACTGCATCAATTACTTGACTCTTCGTCTTGCAATAATATGTACATGAATTCTTTAAAAACATATTATCCAGTTTGAGATACGGATCATAAAGTATTATTGGTTTTCCATTTGCTTGATAATTCCCGATTTCTACCAACGTTCCTTGGTCGTTGTAGAGTAATGTTGCTATCATTATCTTGCATTCCGATAACAATTCCATATCTTTAGCAAATATAGCACGTTCTTCATTCATGTCCATCTCTTTATTCACTTGTCCATTTTCTTGGATTGGTCTCCGAGGTTTAAAATTATGATATAAAAGAGAATCCTCTAAAATATCCAATTTCTCTGTATCTACATAATCAAAATCTGGAGCTGCCATATAAATTGGATAGTTTACTCTTTCATTCCATGGAACTCTTATTCCTTCCATTTCAACAAAATCTTCAATATTCTGAACAATGAGCTCTACATTTTCTTTAAATTTTTCTTGTTGAATTGTTTGTGCATATAAACTTGACATCCACGCTGCAAATGCCATATTACCTGCAATATTAGTTCCAACCATTTCAGACATAAATGCTATATCATATACATCTCCTACTCCCACAGAATGAATAATCTCTCCGATATGAGCAGGTGCCTCATAACTTGTTTTTTCCTTGAAATCATAAAGCCATGAACCACCTCTATTTTCCTTTATTAATAACTGACTGACATTCTTTTTGTCAAAATATTTTATTAAATTATCATAACTAATTTCTTTAAAAAACTCTTCAAATGAGGTGGATGATGTCGATAAGAATACAGTCTGAATTTTTATTGTATCTAAATCCAAAATATCATCACAGTCATAATTCATATCTATATGAATTTTTCCTTCATAATTTGAAAGGTTACTTAAAATTCCTGCATTCCCATACCTTCCCGGAAAGATAATTATATCTGTCGGATCGAAATCGTCTAATACCTGCATAAATGGTAACATGCTGACATATTCTGCTTGCCTACCTAATATGTTCTCATATAGCTGATTACCACTCTCATCCGACTGACCAATTAACATTACGTTGGGTGCCTTATCCACTTTACCTAAACGAAATATACTACTTGCTCTTAACACATCAATCCCAAACTTTTCAACATCCTTTACAAGATAATCTGGTGCATAATATGCCAATGCATATTCTATATTCAGCGCATCACAACTTCTTGCGGCATGAAAAATCCCGCCAAGTCTTGATGTACTGTATCCATTCTCTATAATATCAAGATGCTGGTCTACATATACCTCTCCAATTATCAATATTTTTCTGTTATGCATACAAATTTACCACAATAAAAGGAACAGGTGATAATCCAGACGACTTAATTTCTCCTGAATATCTTTTTCCCTTTTTTATACACAAATTCAAATAGTTATAAGATACTGGCAGATTTCCAATAACCTCTTGAGTACTGGACAAAACAACAGCCAATCTCTTGTTAACTAACTGCATTGATAATTCAACTGCTTGTCCAGTGGAAGGCACATCTTTATGATTCTGAAAATATTCTGATATAGCCACATCCTCCAATAGAATATTTTCAATAGCTAATGGACATTCATCGCCTCCATTATTTCCTCCTCTAACAATTGAACCTGCTCCACCACCACGATACGTTCCAAACATTCCATTACCAGAAGACCCCATAATACACCTCCGTAAAATATGATATTGTTATTTTACATCTCCGTTGCATTTTTGAACAGTCGGAACATATGGTCTATTCCATTACAGTTGTAGTATTTACTTTAAAATTTACTTGCGTAGTTTTTGGCACTGTTTTGGCACCGCTGACTACACTTTCACTGTTACACAGACGTAAAAAGGCTCCCGAGGAAAACCTCGGAAGCCTTTTAAATACTAGTTTTGTGAACAATCACTCGAAATTACTCAATGATGGTAGCTACACGGCCAGAACCTACGGTTCTACCACCTTCACGGATAGCGAAGGTAAGACCCTGCTCCATAGCGATAGGATGGATCAGTTCGATGGTCATTTCTACGTTATCACCAGGCATGCACATCTCAACACCAGCGGGCAGTTCGCAAACGCCGGTAACGTCGGTGGTTCTGAAGTAGAACTGAGGACGATAGTTGTTGAAGAAAGGAGTATGACGTCCACCTTCATCCTTGGTCAGAACGTAAACCTGAGCGGTAAACTTTCTGTGGCAGGTAACAGTACCGGGCTTAGCCAGAACCTGTCCTCTTTCGATTTCAGTTCTCTGGATACCACGAAGCAGAGCACCGATGTTATCACCAGCCTGTGCCTCATCCAGCATCTTACGGAACATTTCGATACCGGTTACAACAGTCTTCTTGGTCTCTTCCTTGATACCAACGATTTCAACTTCATCATTCAGATGCAGAACACCACGCTCTACACGACCGGTAGCAACGGTACCACGACCGGTAATGGTGAATACGTCCTCGACGGGCATCAGGAAAGGCTTATCAGTATCACGCTGAGGATCAGGGATATAAGAATCTACAGTATCCATCAGTTCCATGATCTTGTCGCCCCACTCGCTGCTGGGATCTTCCAGAGCCTTCAGAGCGGAACCCTTGATGATAGGGCAGTCATTGAAGTCGTACTCTTCCAGCTGCTCGGTTACTTCCATCTCAACCAGCTCGATCAGCTCGGGATCGTCAACCATATCACACTTGTTCAGGAATACGATGATGTAAGGAACGCCTACCTGACGGGACAGAAGGATGTGCTCCTTGGTCTGAGCCATAACACCATCAGTAGCAGCTACAACGAGGATAGCACCATCCATCTGTGCAGCACCGGTGATCATGTTCTTAACGTAGTCAGCATGGCCCGGGCAGTCAACGTGTGCATAGTGTCTCTTCTCGGTCTGGTACTCGATGTGAGCGGTAGAAATGGTGATACCACGCTCTCTCTCTTCGGGAGCCTTATCGATGTTATCGAAGTCAACCTTCTCGTTACCAGGTACTCTCTCGGAAAGAACCTTGGAGATTGCAGCGGTCAGAGTAGTTTTACCATGGTCAACGTGACCGATGGTACCAATGTTACAATGGGGCTTTGTTCTGTCAAATTTAGCTTTAGCCATTATTTAAGTCCTCCTTAAAATAATTAAACAGTTTCGTAGTTTTATTTTTTTAACTCGCTACCTCTGATTATATTAAATAATCAGAGGTTTTTCAAGTTATTTTTATTGATTTAGCGCTTATTTTGCTTTTGCAGCAAGAACCTTTTCCTGAACGTTCTTAGGAACGGGCTCATACTTTTCGAAGAACATGGAGTAGTTACCACGACCCTGGGTCTTGGAACGCAGGTCTGTGGAGTAACCGAACATCTCAGCAAGGGGAACGAAAGCCTTAACCATCTTACCACCGCCGATGTCTTCCATACCTTCTACACGACCACGACGGGAGTTCAGGTCACCGATTACATCGCCCATGTATTCCTCGGGCATGGTAACCTCAACCTTCATGATCGGCTCAAGCAGTACAGGAGCTGCCTTCTGCATTGCTTCCTTGAATGCCATGGAACCTGCAATGTGGAATGCCATCTCGGAGGAATCGACCTCATGATAGGATCCATCATATACATTCGCATGAACACCCAGTACAGGGAATCCACCCAAGATACCAGCCTGAGCTGCTTCCTGAATACCTTCACCTACTGCGGGGATGTATTCCTTAGGAATGGAACCACCAACTACAGTAGATTCGAATAACAGAGTAGGAGGATCGTTGATCAGAATGTTTGCCTTAGGATCAAATTCAAACTTCTCACAGTTAGCCTCCAGGGGCTCAAACTTAACTTTACAATGTCCATACTGTCCACGACCACCGGACTGCTTAGCATACTTGGAATCCACTTCGACAGCCTTGGTAAACGCTTCCTTATAAGCAACCTGAGGAGCACCTACGTTAGCTTCTACATGGAACTCACGAAGCAGACGGTCAACGATGATCTCCAGATGCAACTCACCCATACCGGCGATGATGGTCTGACCGGTTTCCTGATTGGTATGAGCACGGAAAGTAGGATCTTCTTCTGCCAGTTTTGCAAGAGCTTCACCCATCTTGCCCTGACCGGCTTTGGTCTTAGGCTCGATAGCCAGCTCGATAACGGGCTCAGGGAACTCCATGGACTCAAGGATTACAGGATGCTGCTCATCACAGATGGTATCACCGGTAGTGGTGAACTTGAAACCAACTGCTGCTGCGATGTCACCGGAGTAAACCTTTTCCAGCTCTGCACGCTTGTTCGCATGCATCTGCAGGATACGTCCTACACGTTCCTTCTTGTCCTTAGTAGCATTGAGTACATAAGAACCGGAATTCAGAGTACCGGAATATACACGGAAGTAAGCAAGCTTACCTACGAACGGGTCAGTCATGATCTTGAATGCAAGTGCAGCGAAAGGCTCTTCATCGGAAGACTTTCTCTCTACTTCATTACCGTCAAGGTCAACACCCTTAATAGCCGGTACATCCAGAGGAGAAGGCATATACTCGATAATAGCATCCAGAAGCTTCTGAACACCCTTATTTCTGTAAGCAGTACCGCAGCATACGGGAACGGCTCTGCACTCACAGGTAGCTTTTCTCAAAGCAGCCTTCATCTCTTCAACGGAAGGAATTTCACCTTCCAGATACATCATTGTCAGATCATCATCCAGCTCACAAACCTTTTCAATGAGCTCGTCATGATATAAAGCAGCCTCATCAGCCATATCTCCAAGATCATCGGTAACAGTGATGTCATCACCCTTATCATCGTTGTAGATGTAAGCCTTCATCTCGAACAGATCGATGATTCCCTTGAATTCATCTTCCTTACCGATAGGCAACTGAAGAACGATAGCGTTCTTACCAAGTCTGGTACGGATCTGATCTACTGCTGCGTAGAAGTTAGCACCCAGGATATCCATCTTGTTGATGAATGCCATACGAGGTACATTGTAGGTGTCAGCCTGACGCCATACGTTCTCAGACTGAGGCTCTACACCACCCTTTGCACAGAAGACGCCGACAGCGCCATCCAGTACACGAAGGGAACGCTCAACCTCAACGGTGAAGTCTACGTGACCCGGGGTATCAATGATGTTGATACGATGCTCCAAAGCACCGGGCATGGGTTTGGTCTCTTTTTCAAGAGTCCAGTGACAGGTAGTAGCTGCAGATGTAATGGTGATACCTCTCTCCTGCTCCTGAGCCATCCAGTCCATGGTAGCAGTACCTTCGTGAGTATCACCGATCTTGTAGTTAACACCTGTGTAATACAGAATACGCTCGGTAGTAGTGGTCTTACCGGCATCGATATGAGCCATAATTCCGATATTTCTGGTTCTCTCTAACGGATATTCTCTTCCAGCCAAGTTTTTTCCCTCCTACTAGAATCTGTAATGAGCAAAAGCCTTGTTTGCCTCTGCCATCTTGTGCATGTCTTCTTTTCTCTTAACTGCAGATCCGGTATTGTTGGCTGCGTCAAGAATTTCGTTAGCAAGTCTGTCTTCCATGGTCTTCTCACTTCTCTTACGAGAGAACATGGTCAACCAACGAAGGCCCAGAGCCTGACGTCTCTCAGGTCTGACCTCGATAGGTACCTGATAGGTAGCACCACCGATACGTCTTGCTTTTACTTCCAGAACAGGCATGATGTTGTTCATAGCCTCTTCGAATACTTCCAGAGCAGGCTTGCCGCTCTTCTCTTCAACCTTAGCAAATGCTCCGTATACGATCTTCTGGGCTACACCCTTCTTGCCATCCAGCATGATGTTGTTGACAAGCTTGGTAACCACTTTGTTGTTGTATAAAGGATCTGCTAATACATCTCTTTTCTGAATATGTCCTTTACGTGGCACGGTTCTTCCCTCCTTAACAAATTGTTCTCGTGAGATCCGTTATCTCGGCATCAAAGATGCCTCGATGTCGGCTGTTCGCCGACCAATCCCTCCATAAAAAGTTCGCTCGTAAGCAAGCTTACGCTCTCTTTTCATGTCGGTCTTGTCTTCTCACTAGTTACGTTAAATCATCGGTACTCACATGTGTTTCCCCAAGTGTTCGCGCTGTTATATCTGTATCACAGAATTCCAACACTTTTCTTAGTTTCGTTTTTGTGGTACAAAGATGTCTCGCTGACATCTCCAAAAATCCTCGCGGATTTTCATCGAACTCTCGGTCCGATGTTCAAAACGCCCCGGATACTACTTATTTCTTAGCATCCTTAGGTCTCTTAGCGCCGTACTTGGAACGAGCCTGTTTTCTGTTAGCGACACCGGCGGTATCAAGGGTACCACGGATGATGTGGTATCTGGTACCGGGCAGGTCCTTAACACGACCACCACGGATCAAAACAACGCTGTGCTCCTGCAGATTGTGACCTTCACCGGGAATGTAGCTGGTAACTTCGATTCCGTTGGAAAGACGTACTCTGGCGATCTTTCTAAGAGCAGAGTTAGGCTTTTTAGGAGTTGCTGTCTTAACAGCGGTACATACACCACGCTTCTGGGGAGCAGAAACGTCTGTTGCTTTCTTGTGAAGAGAGTTGTAACCCTTCTGGAGAGCAGGTGCAGTAGACTTCTTAACAGAAGTCTGACGTCCTTTTCTTACTAACTGGTTAAATGTTGGCATTCTGTTTCACCTCTTTCTTAATAGTATAATAGACGCACCTTTTCTGGCACGCTTTAACAGTATACTTGTTCCGACTTCCGTTGTCAACAGGTTTTTCGTGAAATTTACAGGGTTTTTCATGACTTTTTCATATATTATAAGTCGAGCAGGCTGGCTCCTACTCGATTTGTATACTTTGTACACCATCTCGCTTAAAAGCTCGATGATGTACATTCGCCAAAATGGGAGCCGTACCGTTTCCGATACCGCTCCCTGAAGTATTTCCCGTTATTTTCCTGCTTACACAAAGTCTGTTTACAGGATTTCTTTCAGATATCTCTCTAACGCATCCTGCCAGGAAGGAAGCCTTACGAATCCGTTCTCTGTCAGCTTGGCTTTGCTCATGCGGCTGTTCTCCGGTCGCTTGGCTTTCGTCGGATACTCGGAAGCCGGTACAGGAGCCACATCCACTTTCATGCCAGCCTGGCGGAATATCTCGCAGGCAAATTCATACCAGTTACAGATACCTTCGTTGGTAGCATGATAGATACCGTATTTATCCGTCAGGATCATATCCACCAGAAGCCTTGCCAGATCATAAGTATAGGTAGGAGATCCGAACTGGTCATTCACCACTGTGAGATGATCATGGGTCTTGCCCAGATTCAGCATGGTCTTGATGAAGTTCTTGCCGTTGACTCCGAATACCCAGGAGATTCTTACGATAAAATATTTCTCCAGTGTATTCTGTACTGCCAGTTCTCCTTCGTATTTGGTCTGTCCGTATACATTCAGCGGATGACGCTCGTCCTCTGGCTCCCAGGGTCTGGTGCCCTCGCCGTCAAACACATAATCGGTACTGATATAGACCATCTTGCAGTCCAGCTTCTTGCAGACGTTCGCAATGTTCTGTGTGCCGTCCGCATTGACCTTACGGCAGATTTCCACGTTATCCTCCGCTGCATCCACTGCGGTATAGGCTGCACAGTGTACCACAGCGTCCGGTGCCGCCTCTCCGATCACCTTTTCCACGCTGGCCGCATCTGTGATATCCATCTCCTGAATATCCACGCCGACAGCCTCAATTCCGCGCTTTGTCAACTCATTTACCACATCATATCCCAACTGGCCTTTTACGCCTGTTACCAAGACTTTCATAGATTGCCTTCCTTTTCTTTCCTATGCTTGTGGCGCAGGTCTCTGAACCGGCCACATACATGATTATAACATTCCCGGCAGACATCAGCAACGAAATACTTCACTTTTATAAATCTGGTGTAAAAAATCCGGGGATGATCCCCGGATCTTTCTGATTAAATTTAAACAGTCATATAGCTTTGCGCTGCCCGCCGGATATCCTCGACAATTCCTTCTGCCTTTTTATCCTCCAGTTCGGTTACCTGCTTTCTAAGTTTCCACCAGTTCCAGCCGGGATGTGCATTTTCCTGCAATTCTATGATTCTTTTCTGGTATTTTCTGCATAATATAAAATAAATCACCAAGAGTAATAAAACACCAATGCCCAGCATTCCGGCTACTGTGTCACCGTAATATCCACTCTTTGCTGCCTGTGCAAGCGGTGTCGCTTCATCTTCAATTTGTACGATTCGATAACCTGTCAAAATCACAGGTATGGAATATAACATGCCGCTCATCTCGACCGCCTCCGTTATTTCTTAGTCTCTATCTATAAAGACTACTTATCCATGAAAAACGGCTCACATTTTTCGATATTTTTTTCAGGAATTCCTACCGGTCTGCTTCCGGAAATTTTTATCGCATAAATTTACTTTTTATGGGAAATCCGATATAATGGTGATATAAATTTTCACACGGCTATTTGTGCTGCAGGCGTCACAAAGCAGCCCTTATCGCAGAATCAAATTTGAAATTTGATTCGCGATTTCTCCGACGGAAGGAATCGTCTGCAGAATGGAGATTATTATGAAAAAAAGTTTCATACGACATATTTTTGCTGTAAGTATATTGTCCTGTTGTCTGTTATTCGGAGGATGCAGTCAGAATTCTGACGGAGAGGATACATCCTCCGCCACGACTGCTTCCACCTCCCCGTCTGAGACTGTTGCCGCCCAGCCTGCCGATGTTTCCCCGGATTCCGATTCGTCTGCCATAGAATCCACTTCGGAGGATACCAGGGCACTCACTCTGTCAGTAGTCAATATGTGCGGCATCGAAATCGGTATGGTAGCGGTCATTGATCCCGTGACCGGGGAACAGGTAAATCTGGATTCCCTGTCGGATCAGGAATCGATCTCTATGGAAGCAGACTGGCCCTCCTCTGTCAATGAGTTCCAATGGGCTCTCTACAATACTGACGGTGAATTATGCGTTGAGGGGACAACCGATATCAGCAGTGCCCAGGCCACAGTGACTCTTCTTCTGACCGGAGACGGTGATCTGGAAAAAGTCGAAGAGCTCTTCGAGTAATTTTCTTTCCAAGGTCTAAAAAACGACATCCACCGGGGAAATCCCAATGGATGTCGTTTTTGTTATCTTTTATTCTTCGATATCTCCTGCATTTTCTGCCTGAGCCTTCAGCTTCTTCTCATTGTGCTTCTTATACATTTCATATCCGGTTGCACCGAGGATCAGAATGATCAGCCACCACCACCAGGACATCTTTGCATGTTCGCTTTCTACGGCAACATCTGCCAGGGGAACAGCCTCTTCTTCGATATTTACGGCTTCCTTGGTCTCTTCCTTATCGGAACCAGCCTGAACGGTTTCCTGTGTATTTGCAGGAGCTGCTTCTGCAAGAGGTGCTGCTTCGTCAGCGATCTGTACAACGGGTGCTGCTGCCTGGTTCTGTGCCACTACGGTTGCCTGTGCTGCGGGTGCTGCTGCCAACGCAACAGGTGTAACAACTGTTGCTGCCTCTCCGGCGCCGCCTTCCTCTGTATCACTGGCACCCCCGGTCTCACCTTCTCCACCTGCAGGTGTTCCGGGTGTAGGTGCAGGAGTCAGACGATCGATCACCTTATCCAGCTCTCCGCCTGCCTCATCCAGGCTGCCCAGAATCTCCTTCAGAGTATCTTCTGCATCCTTTTTGTTCTGTTCAGCCACGGCCAGCTTTCCTTCCAGTTCCTTCAGAGCTCCAAGGTTACTGGTTCTGTTACTCTTCAGAGCTTCGATCTCTGCCTTCAGATCATTGACCTTAGCCTGCGCTGTTTCCACGTCTTTCTGTGCGTCCTGTGCATCCTGTAACAGCTTCTGATACTTTTGGGTCAGAGCCTTGGCATCATCTACGAACTTACGATATTCAGTATCCTTCTGGGTCAGTTTGATGTTGCCCTGAATGTAATTCAGGTTCTGGATGATCTGACCGGTCAGCACCTCTGCATTTGCATAAGTCTCAGTTCTGACAGCAGTATTGGTTGTGGTCTCTCCGGTTTTCTCCAGATAATCAATCTCATAGGAATAGCTGGTATGAGCAATGGTATCGGTATCTGTAGTCTTCACATTGTACACACCGGTTGCGCCGCTTGCTTTTGCCTGTGCCAGTGCTGCATCCTGTACCGCATTCTGTGCCTCCGCTGCGGTGGTCTTCTCATCGGTCTTGACACTGACACCTGCTACATAGCGGATGGTTGCCTTGCCAAGCTTCCAGTCATCCCAGTTAGCGCTGACGAAAATACCGCCATCTGCCTCGACTGCCTTTCTGGCTGCATCTTCCAGTTTCTTGTTCGTAGTTTCTCCATTACCAAACAGAGCCTTGATGTCATTCCAGAGGGAGCCGAAGGTACTCTGGTCTACTGTCTTCTTAGTGACCTTTGCATAAGTTGCGGATACAGTGCCGGATACGAGGAAGTCGGAATCATCATACCAGTGATCTTCTGTATAGCCGGTTACCTTAAGATCACTGCTTACACCGATCAGGTATAAGTCGTCATCATCGTTAATCTTATTGCTTAACGCCTTCTCCTGCTCTTTCGTAACCTTTGCTACTGCTTCTTCCTCTGTTCTTACACCATAATCCGTCTTTTTATCTGTATGCTTCCATTCAACCTCTTCATCCTTCACATTCACAGTCTTCGTAAAGGTAGGAATGTAGGTTCCGTTACCGGTATAAGTATAATCCGTTTTTTCTGTTCCTGTAACGGTTACATCCTTGCCGGCAGCGTCCTTCAAATCCTTTTCCTTTGCAGCAGCTGCAGCATCTCTCTCTGCCTCTGTCTGATACTGTTCGGTAGAAGTGAATTTTGCATCGGTATAGGTGATGGTGGTCACATCAGCGGTCACGGTCTTGATCAGGTTGCCGTTCTCATCCAGTTTCCAGGATTCCTTCTCGGTAGCCTCATTTACATCAGTATCAACCTCGCCGTTTTCGGTCTTCTGGTTATTGTCAGAAATAATGATACTCTCGGTTCCGTCGTTCTTGATCACTTTCTTTCCATCTACTGCAATAATGGTTCCGTCTTTCAGACCTTTTTCCACTTCGGAAACAGTGATAGTATCCCCATTTTCCTTCACATACTGATCCGGATTGGTCTCCTGCGCCGTCTTCCAGTTTACTTCCTCAATTCGCTTCTCAAAGATCACGATATTGTCCTTGGAAGTCTGTTTGTCATCCATCACATAGTTGTAAAACTTTGTCTGCTTATTACCATTCTCATCGGTATAGGTTACTTCAAAATAATTCTTGGTATTATTGTCTTCACCCTGTCTGCGGACAACCTTAATATCATCGGCAGTGATCTTCTGTACCTCGGGCAGATAGTAGTTCTGCATAATGGAAATGAAAAGCTTATCCTCATTTTTCCAGTTAAGTCCCTGATCTCCCTGTGTCAGAGCTTCCTTATCTGCAATATCCATGGCACCTGCTGCGGAGGTATCCACTGCGCTCTTGGCAGCTTCCAGAGCCTTTGCCAGTGCTTCTGCATTTGTCTTCGCTGCTTCCAGTTCAGCTGCTGCTGCCGCAGTGTTAGCATCTGCACTGTTTACAGCCTCCTCATAAGCCTTTTCATAATCTGCCACCTTCTGTGCTGCCTCTTCATAAGCTGCCTTGGCGGTATTGTACTCCCCAAGCTTTGCATCAAAATCTGCCTGTGCCTGATCCACGGTAGTCTTTACTTCTTCATATGCTGCATTGGCATCGGTGATAGAAGCAGCATCCTTGATATTCTCGATCTGTCCATTTACCTTATCCTGGGAAGCCTGCATGGCATCCTTTGCTTCTGCCGCAGTCTGTCCTGCATTTGCCGCAGCATCAGCTGCCTTATTCAGTTCTGCGTCGGACAGCTTGTCATTGGCTTCCGCAACCCCCAGCGCAGTATCTGCATTCTCTACGGCAGACTCTGCGTCCTTCAGGGATGAACCGTCTTTAACAGTCTTATCCTCTACTTTGGCATTGGCATCCAGAATGTCCTGAGACAGATCCTTTCCCTCGGCATCCTTCACATCTCCGGCTGCCACCTTGTCAACCACTTCCGCCTTCACATCAGCGGCACTCTTTTCGGCGCCCTCTACAGCCTTGTCAGCATCTTTTGCGACTGCTTCCGCCTGATCGCATACACCGGCTTCCGGTGTCACTGTAATGTTCTTATCCTCGTTTCCTTCGGAAGAATTCCCCTCTCCTTCTGCTGCCAGTGCAGTCAACGGTGAAGATGCCATCAGCATTGCGGAAATGCCGATCGCCATAGCACGAATCACTTTTTCGTTCTTACTGTTTTTTCTCATATGATTTTTCCTCTCCATTCTATTTTTCAACAATATGTTCAAATAAATACTGCAGCACCTCCGGCGTGAACTTCTTTGCCGAAATAGCTACTTTAAAATTTCCGTCTTCTTGCTCCTCCTGTCTGGTGACATCTGCATACATGATCATCGTATCCGCTACGATTATGATGTCTTTCCCCTTAAGGTCAGGAGATCCTGCCGGCATCGTAAAGGCTATGCCCAGCGGACTGACATTCCGGGTCTCCACAAAAATGCTTTCCCCGGTATCACATACCACGATAACACTCTTTGCCTGGTAGCCCACACGGTCGATCCGTCTTCGTTCTTCCATGTCCCCTTTTGCTCCTTTCTTCCAGAGATGCCTGTTAAAACGCCCCTTTTATTCTGTCTTATCTATTAAGACTTCCCGTCTCAGAAAAAAGGTTCAGAAAAACAGAAATATTTTTCTATTTTTTTACATTTTTTTCAAAACATTGTATTCTTAGTATTTTTCCCATTCCTTTTCCTTACACTCACCTCCATGGCCAGCAGATCCGCAAGCAGGATCATCCCTCCCAGCACCGCCGCCAACGGTTCTCTCCACCATCCATATCCAAACAATACCACGGCACCGGTCATTCCTACCCAGTTCACCCGGGTTCCATGCATCTTCATTCCACCTCTTCTGCCTCTCTTTCTAATACGCATCCGCATGCTTTAACAACACTGTCACCGTCTTGCACAAAATCCGGATATCCTCCATCAGTGACCAGTTATCAATATATTCCACATCCAGCTCCACAATCTTTTCGAAATCCGTCACCAGACTCCTGCCGTTCACCTGCCACATGCCCGTCAAGCCCGGCTTGATACTGATCCGCCGCCACTGCCTTGTGCCGTATTTCTCCACCTCGTCCGGGGTCGGCGGTCTCGTTCCCACCAGACTCATGGAACCTCCCAACACATTAAAAAACTGTGGCAGCTCATCAATGCTTAAATTCCGCAGGATCCTGCCCACCCGGGTGATCCGGGGATCCTCCCGGATCTTGAACATTACGCCCCCCGCGATCTCATTTTGCGACAGCAGCTCTGACTTTCTCTCTTCCGCATCCACATACATGCTACGGAATTTATAGATCTGAAATGTCCTGCCGTTTTTCCCGACCCGGGTCTGCCGGAAGATCACAGGACCGGGGGAATCCAGCTTAATGGCCAGCGCCGCCAATAACATCACCGGAGAAAACAAAACGATCCCTGCCAGGCCTCCTGCCACATCCATGATCCGTTTTATCACCTGTTCTCCGGTATTCAACGTCACCGTATGGTAGGTGATGACCGGATAGGTTCCCACACAGCTTACATAACTGTCGGCTCTGCGCCTCTTATAGAAATCCACCACCATCCGTACCGTCACCCCCATATCAATGCACAGATCCACATATTTCTGCATGGAAAAAAGCTGTTCCTCGCGCTTTTGCAGAATATAGATCTGATCCAGATGGTACCGGCGGATCAGCATTTCCAGATCTTCCAGACTTCCCAGATATTCTCCTGCATCTCCTTCTGAAATCTGTGCCAGTTCCTGTGCCGATGCCGCAATATACCCCACAAGCTCCATGGGGATGCTGGTCTTCTTCAAAAAATACCGAAACTTGTTGTACTGCGCCCTTCTTCCCACAAATGCGGTACGCGGCACTTCCCCGCGATTTCTTTCCATGTCTCTGCAGCATCTGCCGTGTCGCAGCAACGGTACGCTTTCCAGACTGTACGCCAGGATCAGAAACAGAAAATATCCCCTCTGATCCTCTGTAATATATGGCAGCAGGACCACGGTTGCCGCTGTTGCCACCAGAAACGATCCTGTTCTGCGCCGCTGTATCCTGTCCGGATAACCGAACAGGGTCACATTATACAGATATTGCTCTTCCTTTCCCAATACATAAAGCAGCACGAATATCGCTGCAAGTCCTGTCATACCCCCAAGTGTCCGAAGGCTCCATGCTCTTCCCATAAATAACACAGCCACTCCATAAGCCACCAGAAGCCGCAGCATATCCTTTACTATGTGTCCGATATCCTTATTTGCACTCGTATTTGACCGATTCATTTTTCTCCCCCTTCTCGTGTCACTTTTTCATCCGGTCTGTCGTTTTCCGCTGTCCTTTGTCTCTCTCTGTCGACCTTCCTTTGGTGACAATCGTTTTTCCCCCATGCTAAAATAGCACCAGCAAAGGAGGCAAGATAATACTATGTTCAAGCTTGTGCTGATCGATGATGATGCCGAAGTGCTGGCGATCAATCAGAAATATCTCACCGGTGCGGGATTCACCGTGTATACTGCCATCTCCCCCCGGGAAGGCGTCTTATCCATTCGAAAGAATCTTCCGGATTGTATCTTACTGGATGTTATGCTGCCCGAAGCCGACGGTTATCGGGTGTGCCGTTACATCCGCTCTTTTTCCTCTGTGCCGATCCTGTTTCTCACTGCCAGAAGTTCCGAGGAAGATGTGATCCGGGGACTTACCTGCGGCGGGGACGATTATCTGGTCAAACCCTACAGTCTCCGGGAGCTGAAAGCCCGGGTGGACCTCCTGATCCGCAGGCGCAGACAACTGGCGCAGGCTTCTTCCGATCTGGTACTGACGATCGGAAATCTTTCCATCGACAGGGTAGCCCACAAGGCCTTCTACCGGGAACAGGATCTGTGTCTCGCCAACCGGGAATATGAAGTCCTGCTGTATCTGGCAGAACACCCGGACCGGGACATCACCTTCGAGGAACTGGGAACGGCTCTCTTCGGTGTCTACCGGGAAAGTGACAGACGCAGCGTTATGGTCAATGTCAGCCGTCTCCGCAAACGTTTCGAAGGCAATTACGAATTGGAGAACCGCATCGAGACCGTCTGGTCCAAAGGGTATCGTTTTCTGAAAGGAGGTATCTGACCATGGCACAAAATTCCCGCCCCGTTTTCCGTTCTCCCTCTCTCGAACAGGAGACCGTGGAAGAACTGTCCCGCAGGCTGCTGGAAATCACCGCGCAGTTAAATGCCAGCAATCGCTCCCTGCAGCACCTGCAACAGGAACGTACGGAAATGCTGGCCAACCTCTCCCATGATCTGCGGGCTCCCCTCACTGCCATCCGCAGTGCCGTGGATTATCTTACTTCCGGACAGTCTCTGTCTGCACAGGATATCGAAGGTGCCCTCACCCTGATCGATCACCGGACTGGGACACTGGAACATCTGATCCGGGATATGTACGAGTTGTTCACTCTGGAGGATCCTTCCCACGCCTTTTCCTTTCAGGAACTGGATGCCCCGGCCTTTCTGGAAGAATATTTCTATACCGCACTTCCGGACAGCCACTATGCCGGTCATCTTCTCTGTTTATCTGTATCGCAGGATCTCCATGCCACCCTTTTTGCAGATCCCGGAAAACTGATACGGATTCTGGACAATCTACTCGGCAACGCCGCAAAATATGCTCCCGCCGGAACGAAAATCACTCTGTCTGCCGCGCCTTCCGCTGACCTTACTTCTCTCCGGATCTCCGTGACCGATGAGGGGCCCGGCATTCCGCCGGAGGATCTCGAGCGGATCTTTAACCGCACCTACACCGTCTCCTCCGCCAGAACTCCCGGTTCTGCCACCGGCAGTGGTCTGGGACTGGCCATTGTAAAGACGATCACAGAACGTCACGGCGGAACCGTGTCCTGCGAAAATGCCCCCGGTGCAGGCAGTATCTTTTCTGTGACACTTCCTGCAAAATTCTTACAATCATGATACATTTCTTTACTTCCGCCCCTGTGTTCCCTATGCTGTAGTCACACAGGGACTTTCCCCGTGTACATCTCTGCATAAGGCAGACGGAAAGGAGAATTCTTATGAAGCATTGGACACAACCTGAACTGATGGAACTGAAGGTATCCGAGACCGCCTGTGGATGGTTTCCCTGGTACCCCGGATATCCCGGCGGAGGAGGACATCATCCCGGACACCATCCCGGTGGCGGCGACTGTCAGCCCCCGCAGCCTTCTGAGGAACCGGAAGAGTTCTTAAGCTGACACGACGTTTCGCAGTGCGTGTACTTCCGCTGCCACCTCGGCAGTGGAATCACCTGCTGCCGGTCTCCTTATCCAAAAGACCGGTATCTGCTCCGCTATTTTCAGGCAGTTCTGCCAGATTTCCATTCCCGGATCCTGTTTCTTCCACAGATGTCTTAAGAACAGATTGTCTTTATACACGATCATGCTGTCGGGGCCTGTGATTTTTTCTGCTTTTATCTTCCCGGACTTATCTTCCGCCTCTTTTTTCCATCGGATTCCCAGAAAAACAAATCGTTCCAGTCTGGCCTTTTCCCTTTGAAATACCCCGGTACAGGGCACCAGAAATTTGTCCTTTTTTTCATCAATATACAAAAGTTCTTCCGGGGGATATCCCTGCCTCAGCACCACATCCCTGCACAGCTTCATATAAGGAAAAGCCGGATACACCCACACCCCTTCTTTTCCGGAAATGTCCACCACTGCCATATCGTCTGCCAGAAAACGATACCCCCGTTTCAGCAGTTCTGCCGTCAGTGTGGACTTGCCCGCGCCACTCTCTCCAGCGATCAGGATCGCACCACCTTCCGGAGTTGCCAGCGCACTGCAATGGATGGGAAGTTTTCCCTGCTGAATGCTGAGCATTGCTATTCCAAAGCCCAGCAGATAGGTTCGTACCGCTCCGGGATCTCCTCCCTTCCGGATGTGATACCGGATCACCTGTCCCCGCTCCACACTCATGGCCAGCGTACGATTACACAACCAGCCTTTTTCTGTACCCAAAAAACTTCCGCAGACGCAGTCTCCGTGTTCTTTCCGAAACTGTGCTTCCTCCTCTTCGTCCATCGCCCGGATCCGAACCTTTTCCCGTCCGAAGTCCCTGTCATCCTCCGGTAAACGCACCGGATCCAGCTGTACAAAGTCCAGATCCGCTGTTACCCTCATGCCGTACAGATAGTAGTGGTACTGCATTCTTCCGTCACACTCCCTTCCCGGATGCAAAGTTCTCTGTCACAATATTTTAAAACACCCTTCCTGTGGGTGATAAGCAGGCAGGTGGGTCTCGGTTCTAATGCCCGGAGCCCCTGCAATACAGCGACCTCCGTAGCTTCATCCAGCGCCGAGGTGGCCTCATCCAGGATCAGAAACGGTGCTCTCCGCAAAAAGGCTCTGGCAATGGCGATCCGCTGCGCCTGTCCTTCCGACAGGCCATGCCCTCTTTCCCCGATGACGGTATCCAGCCCCTCCGGCAGTGACCGGACAAAATTTTCTCCGGAAGCCAGTTTCAGGGCCGCCCACAATTCTTCCTCCGAAGCATCTTCTCTGCCCATCTGCAGATTTTCTCTCACGGTTCCGCTGAACAGAGTATTCCCCTGGGGGACATAGGCAATAAACTTCCGGACGAAAGCTCCGGTCTCCTGCCTCTGTCCGCTGCCATTGTAGAAATCCACCGTTCCCGCTCCCGTTTCCAGAAAGGCCATCAGAATGCGGATCAGTGTTGTCTTGCCGATACCGGACTCTCCTACAATGGCGACAAATTCTCCCGGACAGATCTTCAGATTCACCCGTTTCAGCACCGGTTCCCTGGTATATCCGAAGCATACATTTCGAAGCTCCACTCCGATCTCCCATCCACGGATCTCTCCGGCTGCCCTTTGCTCCCCGGGAATTCTCTGTAACTCCATGATTCTCCCGGCGGAAGTCAACAGGGCAATGATCCGGGGAATCTGCTGGGCCAGTCCCAGGATCGGCGCCTGTACCCGGTTCACCAGTGTCAGAAATACCGACATAGTACCGTAGGTGATCTGTTGTCTCGACAGCTGCCATGCCCCGTAGGAAAATGCTATCAGATATCCTCCCTGAAAAGCCAGTGACATCACCGTGGAACTGGCGGTTCCCAGTCCGGTCTTGCGGTATACCCAGTAAAACCGTTCCTCCCGCAGCTTTGTCAGGCGCTCCACCGCCCGGTCCTCTCCGGTAAAAGCCTTTACGATCAGAAGGTTGGCCAGACTTTCCTGCAAAAAGGAACGGTATTCCGACTCACTCTCCTGCACTTTCCCCTGTAACCGTTTCAGGCGTTTTCCCAGCCACCAGGAGCACAGGGCTGCCACCGGTGCCACCAGCAGGGCAAACACCGCAAGGAGCGGGGAATAATAAAACAACATACAAAACACCAGTACCAACTCGATCCCCAGCTGTAAGATATTGGGGATCGTCCCCACAATACCGTCCGCCACATTTCCCGCATCGCTGGTCAGTCTTGTCATGAGATCACCGGTATGATAGGCCGTCACTTCCCGCCAGCCAGAATGCAGGATCTTCTCATAGATCTGCCGTCGGATCCCGAAGGAAAACCGCTCCGTTACCAGTGCAGTAAGCAGTGTCGACAACACCGAGATTCCCTGCATTCCCAATAACAGCAGCACATAACCCGTAAGCAGCCGTCCGAAACCGCTTCCCACTGTGGCATGATCAATGATCTCCTTGGTGATCTGCACCATGGCCAGCGAGGCAAAAGTCTCCAACAGCCCAAACAATAACAGCAGACCAATCCTGCCCGCATAGGGAGCGGTATATTGCCACAACCAGGAAATATAATCTCTTCCTCTTATTTTTTCCATATGTGTCTACACCTCTTCCAGGATCCCCGCCTGTTCCAGTTTGTCCAGAAATGCCAGCACCTCTTTTTCACACACCTCTTCCATCACTTCATATTCTTCCATCAGTTTATGTAAGATAGCCTCCACCGTTATGCCGTCTTCGCCTTCCTGCCCGTCCAGCATATCCCAGATGTCGTTTCCCACACCTTTGATGCAGAAATATTTCCCCTGTTCGAAATCCACCATGACCTTTTCTCCCGCCAGGTCCGTCACATTCCTTTTCGCTTTCATTCGGATTTTTGCCGTTTTGTCCATTTTCTGTTCTCCCTTCTTTTACACGCTCTGTCTCCGTCTGTTAATCGAGCAGGCGGACTCATCATATACACCAAAAAAGCCCATGTAACCATGAGCTTCCCTGATCCATTCTGGCATTTTCCTCTCATACAGTCCAAAAACTACTGTACGTCTACGGTAGGTTCTCCGGAATTGCCGGAAGAAGGACCGTAAGTGGGGATAGTATACTTACCGTCATCGGACTGGTAAACGCCGTCCTCGATCAGACCTCCCTTAGGGCTGTAAGCCGTTGCTCTTACGTTCAGTTCCTCCATTTCGGGCTGACTCCATGCTTTCATTTTCCATTCCTCCTTATTACATTTTTATGATTTCTTACATTTCTGATTATAATAATTTCCCTGTAAAAATACCCTCTTTCTAACAAAACTGTAAGATTTTCGTTACGACCTTGTGGAGTGTATCCTTGTGCGACTGCCTGATCACTTCATAGATTCCGGCCTGCCCTGCGATCCGGACCAACTGTTCCATCAAAGGATACGGAATCCCGGTACTGTACCGGTAGGTATCCGCCAGATACAACTGGCTGCTCAAAGCCTCCAGTGCTTTCTGCCCGGTGAGCTTTTGGATACTCACTGCCTCTTCCCCGGTATTCTGCACCGCATCCTGCCACCCGGCCACAGCATCCTTTCGCAGCAAAAAAATCTTCCCGAGGAGCGCCGCCTCTTTCCGATAGCAATCCTGTCTGCGCCAGGCATATTTGTCCCTCTCTTCGTCAATATAGATCAGTTCTTCCAGCGGCTTCCCGCATTTCAGCGCCATATCACGACAAAGCTTCTGCTGCGGGTAGGAAGGCTCCGCCAGCATCCCCATAGTTCCCGGATGCACCCTCACTGTGTCATCCGCCAGAAATCCAAGCTTTCTTTGCAACAATTCCATGGCCACCGTAGACTTCCCGGCCCCGCTCTCCCCACAGAGTAAAATGGCCTGTTCCCCGGTATACAATGCACTTCCGTGAAAAAAGGGTTCCCCCCTCTGCAGACAGACCAGTGCCATCCCGGCACTGAGCAACAGGGAAGTGATCACAAGCAGTTGCGGTTCCTCCGAAAGCTCAACGGTGATCCTACTGCCCCCTTCCACATAGACCTGTGTTCCGTCCCGGATGCGGAACCAGGCCGATACAAAGCCGTTTGTCCAGGTCCCGTAGCCCTTCTGTCCCGCTTCCAGCAGGAAATCCGGCATCCTTCCGAATACAATTTTTACCTCTGCCTCTCCCGCCGTCTCCGGTACTGCCTCCGAAAAGGGGATCTGCGACTGCACCCGCAGTCCGTAGATTCTGTAAAAATATTCCATCATACCTCAAACCTTCTCCGATATTCCTGTGCCAGGCCCACATAAAAGCCACGCACCATGTCTGCTTTTGAGTGCCCGTTTTCCCCGGACATCGTCTCACCCGGAATCCCCGACAGTTCCTCACAGATCCGTTCCCACTGCAAGGCGAGCAGTTCCCCGCTTCCCACGCCCTGTCTTCCCTTGTGGAATTCATCCGCCAGAATCTCTTCCGGGATCTTCCCCTGTAAATACTGCCGAACCAGGCGTCTCTCCTGCCCGGCATGGGTGAACTGTTCCACCGGGAGACTTAGCACCAGTGCGATCAGCCGCTTGTCTCTGGTGGGATCTCTGGGCACCACTCCTGTGGCCAGAGACAGCTTTACTTCATATTCTCCGATCTGCCGCAAGGCACTTTTGTCATACATATACCGGGACACCGCTTCATGATCCCCACCGGCTTCCGCCGTGAGAAGATCCCGCCAGATCCACTTGCGGCTCCTGCGGTATTTTCTGCTGTAGACATTGATCTCCCGCACCAGTTCTTTGATTCTTCCCTGATGTAGCAGTGTCAGGAACAGGCTTCGAAAATCCCCATAGGATATGGTAATATTTCCGTACTGTCCCGACAGCAGGATCCCACAGTCTTTCTGAGCTGCCAGACGATAACTTTCATACATCCAGGGCAGATTCAGTACCGCTTTACAGGGAACTTCCAGAACTTCCCGCAGCCTCCGGTTCTCCGCCAGCAGATCTCCCCGGTTGGTCACCAGATACTCCGGTTCCAGATTCCCGTGAAATCTCCGCACCAGTTCCACACTGCTTCTCTCATCCTCCACAGCGTATTGTCCCGGGATCCGTGCTCTTTCCTTCTCCTCCGGCACCGCAGTAAAGGAATACAGTTTCTTTCCTCTGGCGGCAAGGTAAGGTGCTGCATAAGCCGCCACCGCATTGGAGTCCAGCCCGCCGCTTAACAGAATTCCTGTTTCTTTTCCACCCCGGCCTTCCCGGATCACATCCTCCACGCAGTGCCGGAACACCGTGGTCACCAGCTCCCGGTACCCTGCTTCCGTCTTCCCCCGCAGGATCCTCCTTCCCGCAAAGGGATCCCAGTAATCCCTTCTGTGCACCCCTTCTTCAGTAAATACCACAATTTCTCCCGGAGCCAGTCGCAGGATCCCCGCATAGGGTGTCTCTCTGGGTTCCGACACCGCCCGCAGATCCCGGATGGTATAGAACCGGTCAAACCAGCCCGTATTTTCCTTCCAGTCCTCCCGTTCGCAGGTGATCCCCGCAAGCAGCGTGGAAAAATAGACCCTTTTTTCCTCCTGAAAATAATAGACCGAACGGTTTCCCACCGCATCATTGAACAAAGTCAGGGTCCGCTTCCCCGGCTCCAGATACGCACAGGCATAGGCTCCTCTGGCCACGGCAAATGTTTCCTCCGGATGGCTGCAAAAGCTTTCATACAGAATTTCCCCGTCCGGATGGCTGCACAGATCCCGGATGCCTCCAAACCGCTGCACCAGTTCTCCGCGGTTATCCAGGATCACATCCGCCACGAACAGACTTCTGCGCTCTCCCTTTCTTTCATAAGGGAATCTTTCTTCCACAGCTTCCCTTGTGACATTCTGTACCCCGCAGGCCAGATAATAGGTTGCCTCCCTTTTTTCCTGTATCCGGTCCAGGCAGCTCGTCCTGTAGGTCTGCCGCATCCGCAGAGCCTCTTCCCACAGGTTCCCTGTACGATTTTTTCTTTGTGCCTCTGACTGCGCCACACTCAGATCCACAATTCCCCAGATTGCCGACATACTTATCCCCTCTTTCCGGAAGCCTCCTTACAGAACCGGGCCACGGTAGTATATCCGCCGCCGTCCCCTCCGGTCACATACATTTCCCCAAAACGCAGCCAGGCATGGGCCACCATTTTACCTTCTTCCATGCCACACCCCAGATACAGGGTGGAAGAAAGTCCCCGCCGGCACAACAGTCTCTGGGCCGCCAGCGCCCGCACCAGACATTTACTCTCCCAGGGAGTCTTATCACAGACCTTTCCCACGATCTTGGCGATACGCGCCGCCTGCCGGTATCCTTCCCGGGATGCCGCTCCTGCGGATTCTTCGTTTTCTCTGCCCCAGCCCTTCCGCAGTTTCCCCGGCGGCAGGAGCAGCAGCTGCATGCGGAAGATCGCCGAATAATAATAGGTAAGTAAGGTTTCTTTTTTCCATGGGTTCTTCCAAAGAAACCCTGACGGACTTTTCATGGCTTTCTTACACTCCTTATAAATATTTCAATGGAACAGACTAATGAAAACGTAACTGCAGTCTGCGGTAGATATCCTGTCTTACACCGATCTGTGATGCATCGATCTGCCGCAGCATTTCCCGCTTGTATTTTCCCCGGCCGCAGACCACACCCCGGACGGCCCGGATTCCCCAGGCTGCCGGAAGCAGAAATTTTCCCGCAACGGGATTTCTCGAAAGCCACGGGTAATACAACACCATATATTCATAAGGAGGGAACCAGTACCAGCGTTTCAGGGCATCTCGGCCCTTTTCTCCCTTCTCCGGCTGCGCATCGCAGAACCGGTTCCAGATACCGTTTTCATCCTTGCCATAGATTCCACACCCCTGCATATAGTCAAACAGTTGCTGATAAAACGCTTCACCGGGCTCTCCCTGCAGCCAGATCCGGGCCAGCTTCTCCATATGCTCCGTAAATGCCGTCAGTCCCAATCCCGCAAACTGCTTTTGCAGATAGTCTGCGTTCATTTCCCCACCGAATTTTTCCAGAAACACATAAATGTCCACCAGATTCCGGATACCACAGCCTCTCTTGTAAAAATGCTTTGCCATATGAGCCATCATGTAAATATAGAAATCTTCCGCCTCAAAATCATACACATACAGAAAACCCTTTCTGCGCACCGCCCGGGACAGATCCGAGAAATAGGCATACTGCCTCTCGTCCACTGTCCGGTCATACATGGCTCTGTGCGCCTCCACCACGATTCCCGGTGCTTTCCGATAGATATCATGATGCTTGATCTTCTGTTGCAGGACATACCCCATGGCTTCCAGTTCCACTGCCGCCTGCTCCATGAAATCTCCGTGGATCAGAATGTCAATATCACTCATTTCCCGCAGAAACGGAGACGGATAATAGAATTTCATCCGGGCTCCTTTCATGGGTTGACAGGGAATCTTTGCCTGTTCCATCCGTTCCTCCAGCTTCTTCAATTCCTGCAGCTGCATACCGGTAAAAAGCATGCTTCCCAGTACTTTTTCCCGCAAAAGCTCTTTTTCTTCCTCCGAAAGCCCATCTGTTTTTAACAAGGCTCCCAAAAGCAGATAATCCATATGGTTCTCCTCTGAAATCTTTACAATCTCCCTTACAGAGACTCCCTCTGGCAGAGACGCCGCCTTTCTGTCCTCCAATCCGGCCTTTACCAGTTCCGCCAGATATTCTGCCATTGTTTCCATACGTGGTCCCCTTTCCCTTTATTCTTCAGGTACGCTTTCCGTGACCGTTTCCTGTACTCCGTCAGGAGCCTCCGTCTGATCCACAAGCGTTATAAGCTCTTCCGTATATCGCAGAATATATTCTCCCCGTGAGGCAAAATATTCCTGAATCGTATCCCCGTCAGCCAGATATCCTTCCTCTGTCTGTCGCAGGCCGTAGCGCTCCGCCGTGGCTGTCACTGCCACCCGGTAAGTTTCCAGAAGCGGTGTCAGATACTCTTCTGCCTTTTCCTTCGTCAGTTCTTCCACGTATTCCCGCATTCTCTGCCGGAACGCTGTCTGAAAGTCCTTATTTTTCAGCAATCCCTGTAAAAACAGATCTTCTGCCACCCCCGGACACAGATAGGTATTCACACTGTAATTACTGACCTTATTCCGTCCCAGAGTATCCGTGGCATCCGAGAATTCCCAGTGCCATTTTCCCGTCTCTCCTTCTCCTGCCCGTCGCCACAAAGTGGTGGAAAAAGAGTCAAACTGCGAATTACCGAAATAGAGATTGGCACAGTAATAATCCAGATAGCTTTCCAGATCCATCTGCTCCAGGATCTTCTGATACGTTCCGTGTCCGGAAGTATTCCCCTCGGTCACCAGCCGGTACAATTCTCCGTATTCCGGAGCGATCTTGGAGGGATAGCGGTTCTCTATGACCTGAATTTCTTCCGGGGAACCGCCGGCTCTTCGGGCAAAGGTTTCCGCCGTATTTACCCTGCCCACCAGATACAATCCCCAGAACTCCCCGTCCACAAACACCAGACAGCCCTTCCGCTCTTCCAGCGTAAAATCCGTGATTTCTTTTAACAGCAGTTCCTCTAAAACCTGTCTGTTCTTGGCCACATGATCCGTGCCGCCCCCGTACAGAAGAAACGTGCCGTCCCGGAAAAGCTCATACAGCTCACAACTGCTCTCCGGCACCGGATCCGCTCCCGTCATAAGAAAACTTTTCTGCCCGTAATCCAGATTTCCGTCCTTCCGCAAACTTAAAATTACCTCCCCCTCATAAGTCAGATATCTGTCCGCTTCGAAGTATTCCACATGGGCATTCATCTCTCCACCCCGGTAATAATTGGCAGAATCAAACCGCAGGTCATCCGCCGCCAGCGCATTCTCATAATCCACACCTGTGACATAATTGCCGCCAAAATAATCAAACAGCTCCACAGGATCCACAGTCAGCGACAACACCGGCAGATCCCGGTACATTGCTCTGGCCTCCATAGCCACAAAATAGCTGGCGCAGGTGACATTACTTGTCCTGCCTCCGGCATCTACTGCCACTGCCTGTAACACCACCGCTTTGTCCACGTCATTAAACGGCGCATAGTCCTGGTAGGCTGACACTGTGGAAATGGCGGAGTAGACATTGGGACTGCCGCAGATATTCGTTATCTCCACCGGTGCCTCATAGAGAATTCCGTTCTCCGGATCCGGCACCGTGCCATCCAGTGTATAATAGATACTGCTTCCCGCCGGTGCAGCGATCTCTACCGTAATATCCTCCGGATAAAACCCTCCCGGCAGGGAAAATACCGGCTGATCCCCTGTTTTGCTCCGGGTAACACGACTCCGGATCTCGATCTGCCCGCTTCCTTCCGTCTGTTCTTCCCGCTGCCCGCTGTCCTGTACCTGTTGTGTCAGCTGCTGTCTGTCATTCTCTTGGCTTTGCTGCAGCCAGATCAGAAAAGCGGAAAATCCCACACATGCTAACAGTGCCAGCGTGATTCCTATTCGTTCCCCCGTTTTTTTCTCTGTATCCATTTCTTCCCTCACTCAGTCCCTGTAATAAATATCTCTGGTGTATACCTTCTCCCGGACATTCTCCAGATCTCTGTGATAACGATTGGCCACGATCACATCCGACTGCCGCTGAAAGGCTTCCAGATCCCGTATGACCGGGCTTCCGAAAAAATCATCCTCCGAAAGTTCCGGCTCGTACAACAAAATCTGTGCCCCTTTGGCCCGGATCCGTTTCATGACGCCCTGGATACTGGACTGACGGAAATTATCGGAGCCGGACTTCATGATAAGCCGATAGATTCCTATGACCACCTTTTGCCCCGGTACACCGCCTCTACCCTGACTTCCCTGATAAAATCCCGCCTTCTCCAGAATACTGTCCGCGATATGATCCTTGCGGGTACTGTTGGCGGACACGATGGCCTGGATCAGATTCTGGGGAATGTTCTCATAATTGGCCAGTAGCTGCTTCGTATCCTTCGGCAGACAGTATCCTCCGTAGCCAAAAGAGGGATTGTTGTACTGCATCCCGATCCGGGGATCCAGGCAGACACCCTCGATAATATTGCGGCTGCTTAAGTTCCGCATCTCCGCATAAGTGTCCAGTTCGTTAAAAAAACTGACCCGGAGCGCCAGATAGGTATTGGCAAACAGTTTTACCGCCTCCGCTTCCGTAGGGTCCATGATCCGTATGGGGATCTCCTGTTTTTTTGCACCCTCACGCAAAAGCTCTGCAAACCGTCTTGCATACTCCGCCATTTCAACGGACTTTGTGTCTGCTCCCACAATGATCCGGGAAGGATACAGATTGTCATACAGTGCATGCCCTTCCCGCAAAAATTCCGGAGAAAACAGGATCCTGTCCGTGTGATATTTTTCCATCAGAGACACTGTATATCCCACCGGCACCGTACTCTTGATCACGATCACCGCGTCAGGATTCACCCTCCGTACTGTCTCCACCACCGTTTCCACAGAACCGGTATCAAAAAAGTGAATTCCGGGATCATAGTTCGTCGGTGTGGAGACGATCACAAGCTCCGCATCCCGGTAAGCCACCTCTCCGTCCAGGGTAGCCTGCAAATGCAGCCTGCCGCCTGCCAGATATTCTTTGATCTCTTTATCCCGGATAGGTGATCTCCCTTTTTGTAACAACTCTACCTTCTCCGGTATCACATCCACCGCCGTTACTTCATGATTCTGGGCCAGCAGAACTGCCATGGACAATCCCACATACCCGGTTCCCGCTACTGCAATCTTCATAGAAAGCTCCCGCCTTTCCGTAATCTGCAAACTTTGTGGTTTCCTCTGCGGATCGGTCATTTCCCGAAGTCGCTTTATCATGAGGTATTTCAGGCAGAAATCTCTTCCCCATTGCCAACAGGGCCCGGAAATCCTTCCGGCCTCCGTAACACAACAGAAAAATGCCGTTGGACACAAGCAGACATACCAGTGCCCGCTCCAATAATTCCCGGATTCCTTCTACCGGTATCTGACTGCATACCCGGTCGGTCAGCATACAGTTTAAAAATGTTACGCTTCCATAGAAGACCAGTGTCCCCAGATAGCTTTGCCGGTCCTCTCCGTCAAACAACGTCGTAAACAGATTATGTATCAGCCACGGCATTCCTACGATGACCGTAGCAACTACCGTAGACAGGATCACTCCGTACAGCCCCATAGGTTTCACCAGCAGAAGATTCAGGACCAGATTCACTCCTGCCGTTGTCAGTGTCCGGAACCGGTCTCTGTGCCAGATCCCGGCGGCATCCTTGTAGGCATTGAACAGCTGGTTGAACTCGTAGATAAAATAATATACACACAGACAGATCACGATCTGTCCTGGCAAAATGCCTGCCTCTCCGATCCACAGTTTCATAAAGGGCTGCAACAGACACAGCAGGCAGCAGGTGCAAAGTCCTGCGATCCAGGCGATCAACAGTGTAAATTTACAGAAGTCCGCATAATTTTTCCCCCGGCTCTCGGTCAGAAGACTATTGCCGATCCCGGCTAGAGTGGAGGTGAAAAGTACCCCCACCAGACCAATGACGGAAGTAACGATGTAATAATAATTCTGATAGACTGCCAGCACCGTCAGTCCCAAAAATGCCGAAATGACCAGAGTATCCGCGGAATTCACAATGACCACCCCCACCCGGGAGGTAAACAGGTCCTTGATCTTGCCCCGGATTTTTTGCCTGGTCTGCTCTTCCACCTGTCCCTTTGGGACATAATCCGGATAATTTTTCTGTGCCACCAGTGCGGTACACAGATTCGTCAGGATCTGTGCTCCCAGTGCCGCCAGCAGATACCAGTAATAATTCCGAAAGCCCACCAGCAGCCCGGCCTGTATAAGATACTGCAGCGTCCGTACCGCCAGATCCGCCTTATTTGCCAGGTCACTTCGCTGATGAGCTGCCAGCAGACTGTTTTTATACGCAAACAGCCAGTAGCTGATGACACAGGCTCCCAGATGCAGCAGATACAATACATACAAATCCACATCCGGCGGAATACTGTCCGTTTTCACCAGCGATGGCAGAAACGGCAGCAGCACTATTCCGGCCAGAAAGATCCCCAGACCGATCAGGCGGTAATATCTGCGATACAATGACAACAGAGCACAGATCTCGTCCTTTTTTCCTTCCGCGATGGGAGCATACATACTGTAGCCCAGTGCACTCCCTACTCCCAGCTCCGCCAGATTCAGGATCTGCAGTATGGAAGTAAACAGACTGTTCAGCCCCAGATATTCCATTCCCAGATACCGGATCAGCAGCGTGCGCATGATAAAAGGAACCAGAATCTGATACCCCTTCAGGAGTCCTCCGAAGATCACATTTCTGACGGCATTTCGGGTCCTTTTCATTCACACTTTCTCCTTCCGGCTTTCTGGCCGATCCACAGATCATAGGGAAAGCTCTGTAGCAGTCCATCCCTCAGTTCTTCCAGTTCGGGCAATTTCATGGGTTCTGTTTCCTTTGCTTCCGCAAGGGATGTTGCCGAGCGCACCTCATATCTGCCGGTGGCAAAGTACCAGTCATAATATTTCAGCATCTCTTCCTCCATCCCCTGCCGAAGGAATACCGACGGGACCCCATAGCTCTCCGCCAGAATGATCCCATGTAACGAAGACGAGTATACCACCTCTGCCTCCAGAATTTTGTCGAGGAAGGTCCGGTAATCTCCGGTTCGTATGGAAAGTCTGTCATCTCCTGTCGTTTTCCGCTTCATGTAATGGTCGATCACCACATATTTTTTCTTTTTCTCCGGTCGTCTGCCGGGATAAATCAGAGGCAGCAGGATCGCCGGGTCTCCGTATATCTGCGGACAGGTATATCCGTTCTCCCGGAGCACCTGTGCGGTGACCGGACCTCTGACTGCCCGGATATCCAGCTTCCGGTATCCCTTTTGTGTAGTCACCCGTCCCACATGGGCGAAGGAATTGACCCCGCTGCCCCAGATCACCGCATCGAAAACTCCCAGTCCCAACACAGAACCAATGGTCATCAGATGGCAGGGCTTTGCCGCCTCTCTGTACAGATCCAGTCCCAGACGGTGCAACATCCACTGCGTCACCACCGGTGCCAGCAGATCCCCCAGATTCTCATTAAAATTCCAGTACTCCAGATTTACTTTGTTCCTGTCTGCTTTTCTTCCGTCCAAGGTTTTTCGATTGCGCAATACGCCGATCTGTTTTGTCAGTTCCAATCCTCTCTCCTTCCCCTGTCCTACCGCCACCGGTACAGACTGTCCAATAGCCGGAATCTCTTATGCAGGAGCAACTCCCGCAGCAAGCGCCTCTTTCCCGTGGCCCGGTATTCCCGCAGGGCATTCTGCAGCGGCAGGGAACCACCGATCCGTTTCAGTTCCGCATATTTCCTGGTTTCCTCATAGCCGGAATCTCTATAGATCTTATGCAGATACATCAGACTCTTCCCCACGAAACAGGCATTGACCTCCGCATACAGTTCCTGCTTTGCCTGAAGCGTTCGGAAGCACTGCCAGGTGCGGTCCCGGAAATACAATAAAGCCTCATAATAGTTCTCATGAAAACGATTCACCAGATTCTCCGCTTCCTTATAGTGATAACAATACAACGACTCCGGAACCACACAGATCCCTTTGCTCTTTTCCAGCACCTGCATGGAAAAAGCCATATCCTCACAGATGGCAAATTCCTCTCCGAAGCGGATATCATTTTCCAGAAGCAATTCCCTGCGGATCAGCTTATTCCATGGCGGATTGAAAAATTCCCGCCGGAAGTCCGATAAAAACCGCTCCTCCAGATATTCTTTTCCTCCACCGCAGAAAGCTTTTTCCGGAAGGTTATCCACACATTCTTTCGTCTGTTCCACCAGATATGTAAAACCGCACACCGAAAGATCCGCGCCGGATACTTTTGCCTTTTGATATAAAGTTGCCAGGGTATCCGGGAACAGGGTATCATCACTGTCCGTAAAAAAAAGATACTCTCCTTCAGCCTTACAGATCCCCAGATTTCTGGCACTGCTGACACCGCCGTTTTCCTTGTGCCAGACCCGGACCCTTGTGTCCTGCGCCCCCAGCCTGTCACACAAGGCCGAAGAGCTATCCCTGCTGCCGTCATCGATAAGCAGCAGTTCCCAGTTGGAAAAGCTCTGCCGGAAAATACTGTCTACACAGCGCTGTAATTCTTTTTCCGCGTTATACACCGGCACTACGATACTGATCTTTGTCTCTCTCATTTTTCTCCATCACACTGCATATTCTCTGCGCCACCTTGTCCCAGGAATACTCTCTCAGATACCATTCCCTCCGCCGTTCCACTTCCTCCCGGTATTTCGGATCCTGAAGTACTTCCCACAGATCCAGTGCCAGTTCCTCCGCATCCTCCCCGGAAATAAGCCTGCCGGTGCATCCGTCCTCAATGAACTCCGACATAGCGAATTTATCTCTGCCGATACAGGGCAGACCATAAGTAAGAGCCTCTGCAAATACCAGTCCATAGGCTTCAAAATGAGACGGCATACAGAAGACATCACACAGGTTATAATAGTCTGTCAGTTTTTCAGACCCCAGATCTCCCAGCAGGTGGATCTTCTGCCAGTCCACCTCTTCTACCCTGATCTGCCTCTCCCGCAGAGCGTCCCGGATGTCCGACTCCTTTGCCCCCGCCAGATACAGCTCCGCTGAACACAGATATTTTTTCCGCAGGATTGTGAAAGCCTGTACCACCAACGGACCACCTTTTCTCACAAAATTCCTTCCCACAAACAGGATACGCCGCCCCTCCTTTGATCCCGGACGGATCCCTGCAGCATCCACATTGATGCCGCCTCCCACCGCATGGACCTTTTCCCGGGGGAGCCCGCATTCCCGGATCAGGAACTCCGAAAGCCACCTGCTCATGGTGAATACCCCTTCACTTTGCCGGTATTGCTCCAATTGTCTCGCCGCCCTGCGTTCCAGCGTCTTTTGCGGCACCTGATCATACTCGCAGTACCGATAGCCCACCGGATCTTCCCTCTGCAGCCACAGAATTGCGGAAATAGAAAGGTCCTGATAGAGATAGGATGCCAAATGCGCTCCCGACGGCCAGCCGCCAAACTGAAACACAGGCATTTTTTCGTCTGTCCTGTGCCGATGTCTCCACGCAGCATATCTCCCCGACAGCCGCAGCCGGTCCCGCAGGACCGGCCCGGGGTTCAGTCCCTTCTTCCTCTGCAGTCTCCGGAGTATTTTGCGGTACAGAGGATCCGAAAGTGCCAGATCCTGCACCTGCAGATAAGGCTCCATGGCCTGTCGCAGGGACCAGGCCGTTCCGGACCAGGTTCTCTTTTTATCTTTGTACCACAGGCATATATACAATACTTCCGTCATAATCATCTCTTCCTTTCCGCATACAGTGCGATCTGTGTGCACCCGTCCGTGATGTCATAGCATACCGCCCACTGTGCCCCCGGCACCACCACATCGATATCAAAGGGAAAATCCTCAAAGGTCATATCCGCCGTTCTGTCCTCATAGGGCGGACACGCCTTAACAGGCAGTATTATGGTCTGTCTGGGCGTCACGATCATCAGCTTCCGTTCCTGCGCCGTATCGTTGGTCACGCTGAAATGGATCCTGCCCTCTTCATCCACGAATCTGCTGCCTACATACAAAGTATCCGTCGTATAAATATTCTCCATGGTGACCCCCGCCGTGACATTGCGATGGTAGAAGGTTCCATAACGGGCCGCATCCCCTACCGAGATATTACACAGCACCACATTCTCCAGAGAAAAACCGTCTTTTACCAGTGTGTAGATGGCATAACCGCCTCCGTTGAGAATGCAGTTTGTGAAATAGATTCCTTTGGCACCGCTCTTCTCCGGGGCAATCATGAGACAGGCATTCACATAGCTCCCCCCTCCGGGGATCGCCGGTACTTCGAATCTGCAGTTGTCGAAGGAAATATTCTCCGCCGTAAGAGAAGGATATCCGAAGATCTGTACCCCATCAGAATGTACTGTATCCCCGCTGTCCGGATGTGCCAGATCCGCAATGTAGCAATCTCTCAGTGTCACATTGCGATAGGGATTCAACGCATCTCCGCTGCTGCCACCCAGACGGCACCGGGTAAACGTGGCATTGCTTCCCTGAAAATTACGCAGGGTGCAGTCTTCGAACACATAGGATATCCGGGCATCCTCCCGCCCGGTAGTGACTGCATCGAATTTACAGTTCCGGAAAGTCACCGTGGTCTCCACGGCAATTTTGCCCTCATTGACCATCAACAGTGCATACCGGGAAAAATCCATATTCCGGATCTCTATCTCATTCCCCGCCTGTCTGTTGCTGTAGACCAGATCCAGTGCCAGCTGTCCTCCGGCTCCGGTCTTATACTGGATTCCACCGTAAATCCCCGGTTCCGGGATCTCCGTCAGCTCTGTATCTGTATCCACACCGGTATTGAAATGGTCCGGGATCTCTCTGGGTGCCGCCTGTGCCCGTATCCCCAGACTCATACTCAGAACTATTGCAAACAGCCAAAAACTTTTTCGCATTTTCGTTTCCCTTTTTCGTTTCTTCTCTTTATTTACCTTATGTATCTGTGCACCGCTTTGTGTTGCAAATCCGACATATTTTCCCATTTTTCCCGGGAGATCACCTGGAACAGTGCGATGGGAAGATACGCATACTTGATGGTCTGCAGCGTATCCATCCACCACAGATTTAAGAAGTACCCGCAGACCGCAAGCGCCAGACTTAACATTGTTCTGTCCTTCTTTTGAATCCCGCATCGCACCATCTCCCCCACCGCCTGCAGGATCAACAGTCCGTAGACCACCAGTCCCGGATACCCGTAGCGGATATAATTGGCCACATAGAAATTGTCAATGGAGTGGATCGTGGCCCCTCCCGGAATATACCAGGAGAAATGATATCCGGAGCCCTGCCCCAGCCAGGGGTTCAGCCAGTCCACCGTGAAAATATCCAGCAGGGCATCCCTGTAGGAAGCGCTGTTGGCAAGGGAGGTGCTGTCCACCCCGTAACGGATGGCATAGGAGGTTCCAAACATCTCATCCACCACCGTACTAAGCTGCAACAGAATATAATGTCCCGGCGGAGAATTGGGGAATAAAAATGCAAGAAGCAGAATCAAAAGCCCGGCCGGTACTATGGTAAATAACAGTTTCTTCCTCTGCTCTCCCGGTGCCAGCACGGTCAACAGCAAAAGCTCCAGTCCCATGACCGCCAGCGTGGAACGGGATCCCGTAAGAAATACATTAACCACCACCAATAGCAGGAGAGGCAGATGCCGAAACAGCGTGAAGCAATGTTTCTCCTCATCAATGCACAATAATGGTAACCCGGAGATCAGGATCAGCCCATACGCCAGAGAATGATTGGCCGGTCCCATGATCCGGTAGGAACCGGAGCGGATCATGCCTCCGGTATAAAGTCCCCTGATGGTCTCCAGATAGGCAAAGGGTGTCTTTCTCATGACCGCCTCCACGAGTCCCAGCACACACAGAAACAAAAGCATCCGCCGGAAAAGCACCAGAAATCCATCACTTCCCAGATACTCCCGCAGTACGTAGATCACCAGAAAAGCTCCCAATAATTCAATGAACGGATAAAGAAAAGTACCTATGTGAAAACGCAGTACCGCCGTATAGAAACAGATTCCCAGATATCCTGCCATAAAAAGCCACAATCTGCAGCTTCTCACCCCTTCCCAGAACATCTTTTTCCGGGATTCTTTACTCAGCAGAAAGAGACACAGAATCGTTATGAGCATTCGCTGTGCCGTCAGATCAAAGCCCGGCAGCCGGATTCCGAAATACTGTGGTAAAATATAATAGGTCACAAGAAAAGAAACCGACAAAAACTGTCCAAGACTCCGCTCCCCACAATTTTCAAAATAGCGGTTGCTGCTCTGCCAGCCCTGCCCCGTTGTCTTCGTTTTTTCCACCAGATATCTGCTCATTGCCTCATCCTCTGACTGCCATGGCAAATTCCACCGGCAGAGATTTTTTGCTGTGATAACAATCCCGGTATTTCCATAAAAGCGGCACAATATTCCACAATTTTCGCTGTTCCATCAGCTCGATCCGAAGGGTGGTGGCCCGGATATTGCGTCTTAACAGTTCCTTCGCTTCCTCCGGCATTCCAAAGTCCTCGGCGAACCGCAGAGTGGTTTCATGACTTTTCTGCAATTCCCGGAAAAAAGCGATCCGTCTGTCCAGATCCCGCATCTTGCGTTTGGATACATTACCCGAGTGCATTCGCCGCCGTAACGTAACACTGTGCAGAATGTAACAGCCGTCCATGCACAGGGACAACTTCCAGGCATATTCATCATGCGCCCACCCGGGATACCAGTACTTCTTCGTCTCTTCCAGGAACTCTCTGCGCAGACACATGGTACAGCCCTCACTGCCGATGAAAATATGGGCCGGACTCCATGCAACATGCTCCATGCTTCCGTCCCCCCGGAAGCTTTTCAATACGCTCCGGCTGACAGAAGGAGCATCGGGATCCACTGTAAACGGTACGAATTCCGATCCCAGCACCAGTATCTCTCTCCGTTTTTCCATCTCGCTCACCATATATTCCACCCGGTCCGGTTCCCAGATATCGTCCTGATCGCAGAAAAAGACATACTCACCGTCCGTCTCTTCCACCGCTGCCCGGAAATTCTCCGCATACCCCAGTCGTTTTCCGTTCTGTGTGATCCTCCATGCCGGTGCCAGCTCGTAAGTCTCCAGATATTCCCGTACGATCTCCAGCGTCTGATCCGAGGAACCGTCATCCCGCAGGATCACCTGATCCACCGGAAGGCTCTGAAGCCGGATGGAATCCAGCTGTTCTGTGATAAATCTGGCCCCGTTATAAGTGGCCATTGCTACCGATATCCGCATATTTTTCCCCTTTTCTCTGTCCGCCATTTTCTATCCCGGTAACCCTCCCGGCCTGCATCTGCCGATGGTTCCCCCACAGATCCCGCACAATGCCGGTGTGGCGATCCGCAGATAACGCCCTTTCAGTCCATTGCCCAGATAAGGGTTCTTCCGATACTCCGGAAAATTTTCCCGAAGGAACACAAAAGTCTCTTCCCGCAGAGATTTCCGCAGCTTCCGGTCCCGCACTCTGGAGATCCGCCCCATGGAACTGCACAACAGGATCCTCGTACAGAAATATTCCAGTTCTTTCCCATAAGTATCCATCAGTTCTTTTTCCCGGTAAAACCGACAGGCATCCTGCAATACCGGAAAAATATTTCCCACCCGTCTGCTTTTATTGTCATTCATGGTAGAATCCCCTCTGTCCCGGTGATAGACATAGACTCCCAGCATTTTCGCCTGTTTTTTCACAAAGGGGCGTAACTTCAGGTAGAAAGAGGTGTCCTCATAGATATACCCCTCCGGGAACCATATATCGTTGTCCGTAAGCAGTCTCCTGCGGATCAGCTTGTTCCAGGGAGCCGCCGAACCGTAAGAGCGCTTCTCTCTGCCGTCTTCCTCCAGATAATGAAAATCACATTCCACCAGATCCAGTTCTTCGGAACCGGCCCTGGTGTACATGGCCGCGTACATACGCCTGTCCACATAATCATCCGAATCCACGAATCCCACATATTCTCCCGTGGCAGCCGCAAGTCCTACATTTCTTGCCTTTCCCTGCCCTGCGTTCTTCTGGGTGATGACCCGGATGTGTTCGGGATCCCTGGCACGATATCTTTCCAGAATCTTGGGAGAAGCATCCGTGGAACCGTCATCCACGAAGATCAGTTCCAGTGAAGACAACGTCTGCTCTGTCAGGGAACGAATGCATTCCTCCAGATATTTTTCCGTATTGTATACCGGAACGATCACGCTGACTGCCGGCATAAGATTTCCTCCACACTATGTAATAAAAATTCCGGAAAATACAGACTGATCTCCCCGTGTTCCTTGTAATGTGCCACGTCCTCGCTGCAGCGGTATCCCTTTTTCGCCAGATCCCGGCGCAGATAGCGGATATGTTCCTCATAGGTGTGTTCGCTGTCGGAATAATGCAGATAGATCCTCTGGGAGGGCGCATAACGGTTGGCTGCCACCTTTTTCGGAAGATACTCATTGAGGAATTCGACCTTTTCCTTACAGACCTGTCCGGCAATATGCTTCAACGCCTCAATATTCCCGGTGTCCAGCAGGCTTTGTCCCAGAAAATACTGGGGACCACCCACCACCATATAGCTTCCGGGATAGTCCAGTCCGAAATTCAGTGCCGTGTAACCGCCCTTGCTGGAACCGCAGAAGATCAGGCGTTTTGCTCCGGTCTGCTCCCGTACCCGGTCGATCAGTTCCCTTACAACGACCGCCTCCTCGAATTTCATATTGCTGCCCAGATAAAAGGAACCTCTGTGATCTGACGCAAAATCATCCAACAGAAACAACTTGTTACAGGGAACTTCCTTTAACGTCCGGACATAATTGTATCTGGCCCGGATCCCTTTTCTGGTGCAGGAGCTGAAAACGATGATCAGATCCCGGGAATCCACCCGGTCCAGCATATATTTTAATGTCACTCCCCGGGAGCGATATTTTTTCTGATCCCGCAAAAGGCGCAGCTTCGTCATCATATACTCTCCCAGTTTTTTCCCTTTTTTACGAAATTTTTGAATGTTTTCCATGGTTTTCCCCCTCTTCCGCAATTAAAAAATTCTCAATATCCTTAAGGATCCTCCGGGTATTGGAATGGTATCCGGCAAAGTCCCTGCTGCCGGTATCCCGGATGCAATCCCCCAGTTTCTCACTGTCATAACAGGCACAGATTAGGTTCATTCCGTCGAATTCCCGAAGCAGCTGTACCTGATGATCGTCCACATGCTCCCCGTAGCTGGCAAGTCTCGGCACTGCGATCACTTTTTTCCCCTGTTTTACGGCGCCGATGATCACACCGGTTCCACCATGGGTAATGACCATCCGGCATTCCCGCAGCTTCCCGGTGAAGCCTTCTCTGTCCAGAAACCTGCAGTATTCATAATGCTTTGGCTGATAATCGCTGACTCCGATCTGGGCAAACACCTCCTCTCTTATCAAGCCTTCCTCGATCAGCAGATCTATCTTTTGTAACAATCGATTGAACTGGAACTTCTGAGATCCGGTCGTTACAAATATCATCCTAATAAATTCCCCCCAGGCAGATCGCATCCGGATAGATTTCCTTCATCTGTGTCCATTGGACATAAAAACGATCCGCATAATGATATAACAGTTTTCCCGTCAGTGTGGCCGAAGTCACTTTGGCAAATGACTCGATGTAGATCAGCTTCCCGCCGGAGAGCTTGGCTTCCATGCACAGCGGGATCATGGCCAGCACTCCGGTGCAGACCACCACATCCGGCTGTTCTTTATGCAACAGCCGCAACGAATCCACGGTATTTTTCAACAGATAAAAAAGGCATCTCCACTGTCTCCGGTTCACCTGCTGCAGATAGTAACATTTCACCGGTGTCTTCACCTCATAGCCTGTTTTCTCCGTTACTACAAAACTTTCGTATTTTTCCATTAGCGGTTTTAACATCATCAGTTGTTCAAAGTGGCCGCCCGACGATGCGGCAAAACATATTTTCATAAAGACCTCCCGGTTTTTTTCAAACTGCTTCCCCATTTTGCTGTTTATATTCCTGCCAGTATTGCTGCAGTCTGTAGTTACAGTCCTTAGATTTTGGCGGCAGGCCGTTGAACAGGATGCCGCAGATATCCGCATCCACCTGCTCTAACAGTGTCACCGCCGACTTTTCCCGGCTCATATGGCTGACGCCGGCCCGCACCACCAGAAGATAGGCGGTGACTTCATGGGACAATAACAGGGCATCCGTCACAATTCCTACCGGCGGCAGATCAATAATGATGCAGTCGTACCGGCTACGCAACGTCGTAAGCAGCTCCTTCATCCGCTCTCCGCCCAACAGTTCGGAAGGATTCGGTGGATTTTCTCCTCCCACCAGCACATCCAGATTCTGCCGGTATTCCACGATCTGCGGTGTCTCCCGCAATCCCGCCAGATACTGGCTCAGTCCCAGTCTGCCCCGGAGCTTTAGCAGAGATGCCACCGACATATTCCGCATGTCTCCGTCGATGAGCAATACTTTTTTGCCCAGCTGTGCGTAACTGATGGCGATGTTGACACTGTTCAAAGTCTTGCCTTCATCCTTATCCGCACTGGTGACGGCATAGATCGGACAACGTTCTCCTTTTCCCGTGAACAGCAGGTTTGCCCGGATGGTATTATAGGATTCCTTCACGGCAAAGGAGCTGTTCTCCCCCAATACCAACACGGGCTTACTCTTCCGGTCTGGCGCCTGGATCTGCGGAATATCTCCCAACACCGGAATCCGGAATGCCAGCTTCAGTTCGTACCGCCTGCGGATCGTGGTATCCATCAGTCCTGCCAGCAGAAACAATACAAAGGATGCCCCAAAGCATCCGGCAAAGCCCACCAGTGCATATTTGACCAGACTGGTGGAACTGTAGGGTGCTTCCGGCAGTGTGGCATAATCGATCACCTCAATGCCACCGGACTTCACGATCCGGCCGATCTCCTTCGGAGCCACCCTGCCGATAGCATTGGCCAGCTCCATGGCCCGGTAAGGATCGCTGTCATAAGTGTAGACATAGAACACTGCCGTGTTTTCCACCACACTGGTACCGATTCTTCCCGACAAAGCTTCCGTTCCGTAATCCAGCCCGGCTTCCTCCAGCACCTTCTGAAGGATCGTGTTACTCTTCAGGATTAATATGTAACTCTGTACCAGATTCTTGGCCTGGGTAAATTCGGAATTTGAGATATTGACCGAAGAATCATACACGTAGTCCGGATCACTGTATACATAGAAGGATACCTCCGCCCGGTAAAGTGTACTGTTGGTCAGATATGCATAAGCGCCTCCTGCCATTCCTCCCAGTACCCCCAGGATCATAATGTATGCAATCCTTTTTTGCAGGATCCACAGGATCTTCTCCAGATGAAAATTATTCAAGATCGTTTCCAACATTGTCCTCTCCTTTTCGACAAATTCTGCTTTTCCCTAAAATGAAAATATCCACCAGGGAATTCCCTGATGGATATCTTACGCCGGACATTGGCCTGTCCGTTTTCTTCTTATGTAAATCGTATAAATAATACGTTCCATATATGCAGCCACGTCTCCGCTCATACACTCCGGAAGCATTTCTGTATATAAAGACGGTGCTAAGAAGCGGAATGGCTCAATATTTCTTTTCTTTTTTTTAAGTGCCTGTTATGATATAATGAGCGCAAGAGAGCCAACATGCTTGCATGATTGGCGAACGGCGAAGTATTTTCCCGATGTACACCTCACCACCAGCGCAATCAAAGGAGTGAACCTATATGATACAGAAAAAGAAATTCGTAAAAACCTTCCGTAACACCAAAACCGTGCAGTTAATTCTTCTTCTGCTGTTGGAAACCGCCTATGTTCTGGTCCTGACTCTGAACCCTGCACTGGGCACAAAGCTTTTCGAAGACCGGACTCTGTTTATCTTATGCACACTTTCCTGGATCCTTGCATTATTTAATCTGATATGGTTATTATACGATTTCTATAAATTACGCACTTTTGCCGAAGAAAGCCATGCTCTGAACCGTGCGGCCTTCCTGGATCATCTGACCGGTATCCCCAACCGGCACGGTCTGGACGTGGTCTTCGAGACCTATGACTCTCCGGAATCTCTGGCTCATGTAGCCTGCTATATGGTGACCATCACCAACCTGAAAGAGATCAACCAGACCATGGGCCATGTCGTAGGTGACCAGATGTTAAAAGACTTCTCCGGTATTCTGGAAAGCGTTGGTGATGCTTTCGGTGTGGTGGGCCGTAACGGAGGCAACGAATTCCTGATGATCGTCAACCACGGCTCTCATGACACCATGGAATATTTCATCGAAAGTCTGAACCAGCAGTTAAAAGAATACAACGAGGAGCACAGTAACGCTCCCATTCAGATCCAATACGCATATATTTTAAATGAAGAGGCGCATGCCGAATATTTTTCCACCCTGCTCACAGAGACCTACAACAAGCTGCACCCCTAAGGAACCCGTTAACACAACAGTGAGACGAACGCATGAAAGACTTGAACATTCCTTACATTGCCGGTCTTGTGATCCGTGCCCAGCATAGCGACTCGGATGCCTTCGCGGAATTGTATGCTCTTACCTATAATAAAGTATACAACTACACCAGGCATTATCTGAGAGATGACTTTCTCGCTCAGGACGCTATGCAGGAGGTCTACATACTGGCTCTGAAAAACATTGGAAAACTGAATGATCCCACCGTTTTTATCGCCTGGCTGAACCGCATCTGCTTCCACGTCTGCTATGACATGACCCAGAAGAACCGACCGCAGAACGACTGCCAGGTCTTGAGCCAGGAGATTCTGGATATTGTCCAGGATCCCCACCTGGACACCAATCCGGAACTGCACTACCAGCAGAAGGATGAATACTCCCGGCTGACGGACGCCTTAGAGCAGCTTCCTTTCAATGAGAAGCAGGTCCTGATCATGCGCTACTATAACGACATGAAGCTCGAAGAGATCGCTGCAGCCATGGAGATCAGCCGCAGCAGCGTCAAACGCTATATTGCCTCCGGACAGGAACATTTGAAAGAAAGTATGAAAGGATAACAGAATGATGTTTTTTCATAAAAAAAACAGATATGAACTGGACATGGCAACTGCCAACAATGCTTTGCAGAATATCCTGTCCAGTTGCAACCAGCCGGTCAATACGATCCCCTTTGACAAGCTGGTGCTTCGCAAAAAAGTGAATGCCGCCTCCTACAACCGGCTGATCGTTGCCACGACACTGATCTTCGTGCTGACCTTTTTATCGCCGCTCGCCATCGTTCCTCTCTCTGAGATGACTGAAAAACTGTTGGTCCCCACACCTGCGGTGCTTACACTGGATTATGTGGAAAATAATATTTTAAGTCTGAAGTTCACCGGTGACAACATTCTTTACGAGGAGGCTTTTATGGAGACTGTGTCCGGGGAGATCATCGAACCGCTCTCTGTGGATTCCTCCAAGGGTGTGATCAATTTTCCGTTTTTGTCCGAGGAAGCCAATATTTATGTCCCCGTCAAAAACGGTGAGACTCTCCACCTGCTTTTTACTCCCGATAATGTAACGGGCCTGGAACAATAACAACAGGATGTAACGATTTTTATGCGGATGCCAAAATTATCTGCGCGACTGCGCATTTTGCTAATTACATATTCCATGACAATCGGCTTATGTGCCTGCGGATCCGGCTCTGACAATCTGCCTGTGGATGCCCCCGTCGCAGACACTTACGGCGAACCATCACAATCCTCCGCAGTTCCTTCTTCTGCGGATACGAATATCAGCTCTGCGGATGCCTCTTCTCCTGAAACGGAAGCCGTAACTGACGCAGAGCCTCTCCGGGATGCCACGCCTGTCTGTCTTGTGCCCCGGGCCGACGGAACAGCAACAGCTTCCAATGATGTGGCTGTCATTGACTATTCTCATATGTCTGACGGCTATGTCTGTGCCAATTACACCGGCACCTGTCCCAAGGTCAAACTGCGCATTACCGGGCCGGATACCGTTGTCTATACTTACGATCTGCACGGTGGCGGCTATGAGACTTTCCCCTTGTCTTCCGGAGACGGATATTATGACGTGACGATCTATGAAAATATCTCCGGTACCAACTATGCCACCTGCCTGTATGCAGACCTGGATGTACAGATTACGGATGCATTCAGCCCTTTTCTCTACCCCAACCAGTACGTGAATTTTACTGCGGACAGCAAAGTGGTGGCCAAGGGACAGGAACTTGCCGAGGGTGCTTCCTCGGATCTGGAAGTAATCACCCGGATCTATGATTATATTACCCAGAATATTACTTACGACTACGACAAAGCCTCCGATCCTCCTACGGGCTATACCTCCGATGTGGATGCCATTCTTGCTTCCGGCACCGGTATCTGTCTGGATTATGCCGCGGTAATGGCAAGCATGCTGCGAAGCCAGCGGATCCCGACCCGGCTGGAGGTCGGCTATGCCCAGGATGCCTACCATGCCTGGATCAGTGTCTACACCGCTGATACCGGATGGCTGAACGGCATCATAGAATTTGACGGCAATGTCTGGACCCTGGTGGATCCTACGTTCGGTGCCAACACGGATGACAAGACTCTGAAAAAGTTCATCGGTGACGGCAGTAATTATATCCTGCAGAAAATGTATTAGTGAAAGGGAACAAAACGCCATGAAGACCACAGAGAAAAAACTACTTTCTAATGAAGAGATCGCTTCTTTTTGCAGTCAGGCTGCCATGCTGTTTCAGGCAGGCATTCCGCCCGTGGAGGGCATGGCCATCCTGCAAAGTGATGCCCAGTCTCCCGAAGGCAAGGCGATCTTCGAGGAGATCCTTACCGTATGCCGACAGGGAGAAAGCTTTCACAAAGCACTGGAAGCCACCAAGGTCTTCCCCGATTACTGCCTGCATATGATCGCTCTGGGTGAAGAATCCGGTAATCTCGATGTGTGTATGAGCTCTCTGGCGGATTATTATGAAAAAGAGGATGCCATCGCAGGCAGTATCCGGGATGCTGTAACATATCCCTTTATCATGATCGCCATGATGGCCGCTGTCATCGTGGTACTGGTCAGCCGCGTCATGCCGATCTTCGAGCAGGTCTATATAGAGCTGGGCAGTGAGATGACCGGGTTTGCTGCATCACTTTTGCGTCTCGGCAACCATCTGAACCGGTATTCCTTTATTTTCGTAAGTATTCTGTGCATATTGTTGTTACTGTACCTTTTTGCTACCAGAACCCAGACCGGCAAACGTGTCACCGCCCGGTTCCTGAACTGGTTCCCCCTCACCAGACGTTTTTATGAAAGTGTGGCCTGCGAACGTTTTGCCAGCGGTATGGCACTGACCTTAAGCAGCGGTATGGATACCTATTCCAGCCTGGATATGGTGGCCGCTCTGGTAGGCAACGAGAAAATGAAACAGAAGATCCTGAGCTGTAAGGAGGCCATTAATGCCGGTGCCAATTTTGCCGAAGCTCTGACCGGTGCCGGCATTTTCAACCACCTGTATTCCCAGATGGTATCTGTCGGTTTCCGCAGCGGTAACGTAGATGTGGTGCTCAAAAAAATAGCGGATCGTTATGAGGAAAATACCAACCGCAGACTACAATCCATCATTGCCATTCTGGAGCCGACCCTTGTCATTATTCTGTCGGTGATCGTGGGCTTGATCCTGTTATCGGTCATCCTGCCTCTTATGGGTATTATGACCAGCATCGGATAGGAGTACGATACTATGAACCGTTTTGAGCAAAAAAGTATGTCCCTCGGGCGTAAGCTGATCTATTTACTTCCCATTCTGGCCTTTGTGATATTGTTTGTTCTTTTTCTGCGGGGCATCGGCTCCGTCGGTGAATCTACTCTGAGCAAGCAGCAGGAAAGTTTGGAAACCGCATTGGAACGCAGCATTTCCCAGTGCTATGCCGTAGAAGGCTGTTATCCTCCTTCTCTGGAATATCTGGAGCAGCATTACGGACTGTTGTATGACGAGGACAGCTTCTTCATTGACTATGAATATTATGGCAGCAACCTTCTTCCGGAAGTCACTGTACTTCGCCGGACCGGTGCTCACTAAAGGAGTTTCTGACATATGAACAATAGAAATCATCAGAAGCAGGAAAAACATTTTATTGTGGATATCTTGTTCGTTCTGGCGTTGTTCGGTGTATTCGCTGTCTCCGCACTTGCCCTTGTTACCATCGGAGCAGATGTATACCAGCACACTGTAGAAGATATGGGCGTCAATTACGAAAGCCGGACGGCGGTGTCTTATATCATGGAAAAGGTGCGGCAGAACGATACCGCTGACAGTATTTTCCTGACCGATCTGGAAAATGTTCCGGCGCTCTGCATGCTTTCCGAAATTGACGAAGAAACCTACTGTACTTACCTCTATCTGTATGACGGACATTTAAAAGAACTTTTTATGCGGGAAGGAGCTTCTCTCGGCGGACAGGTATTGCCTGCCGGTACGGATATTATGGACTTGCAGGAGTTCTCCTTATCCTATGCGTCGGACGATCTGATCCGGATATCCCTGAGAACCGCCTCCGGAGAGGACCATACTTTTTATATCCACGTGCACTGTAATACTACCACAGAATAGAAACCGAACAGAAAGGATTCCGAACTTATTATGAAACATTCCAGATCCAGTTTATTTTTAATGGAAATGATCATAGCGATCCTGTTTTTTTCACTGGCCAGTGCCGTCTGTATCCAGTTGTTTGCCCGCTCACATCTTTTGAGCACACAGACGGTAAACCAGAATCATGCTGTCATTCAGGCACAGAATCTGGCAGAGTCCTATCTCTCTCTGGAGGGCAATGTGGCTGCCATGCAGGATTTGTTCTCCCCATCGGAGCTGACCGATGAAAACACTCTCCGCCTTGCCTTTGACAGCAGCTGGAATCTGTGCACTGCCGAAGATAACGCCGACTTTTATGCAGAACTAAAAAGCACTCCGTCAGAAGAGACCGGAATCATGAAAGGCGAGATCACCGTCTATGATGTATCTACACCGGAATCTCCCATTTACACACTCTCTGTCATGCATCACACCGCAGAAAGGAGGGGATCCCATGAATAATTCCTCCAGAAAAAAACAATTCGGCATGAATATCGGATCCGCCTCGATCCTTCTGGTATTCGTGATCCTCTGCCTGGTGTCTTTTGCCGTACTGTCCATCGTCAGTGCCAACGCTGATAGCAAACTCAGCGCCCGTGTGCTGGAACGTACCACCGCTTATTATGCCGCCTGCAATCAGGCAGAACAATCCCTGGCAGGTATGGATAAGACGTTGCAACGCATGTATGCATCCAGTGACAGCGAAGAAGCCTATTTTGTGGCGGTAGGTCACGGAAAATCTTACGTGATTCCAATCTCCGACTTACAGACCCTGCAGGTGACCATTGAGATCCTCTATCCGGAATCTGATGAAGATACCTTTTACCGGATCACTGCCTGGCAGGTTCTGAATACAGAAGAATTGCAATAATTGTTCCGATTCTAAAAGGCTCCCCGGGAAAATCCCGGAGAGCCTTTCTTAATAAAGTCTTTTAATTTTACTGATTATCAGCGTCTGTTCCCACTTCCACAGTTTCTGCTTCTGTGTTCACATCTTCATTCAGTTCTGCACCTTCTGCATCCAGTTCGCTTCCGTCGCTCAGGTTCAGTTCTGCATCGTCACCGTACATATCACCACCGAAGTCAATGGTCTCTACGGCATCGGTGCTCAGTCTGGTATTGCGATATCTCTTCATACCGGTTCCTACGGGAATCAGCTTACCGATGATAACGTTCTCCTTCAGACCGATCAGATTATCTACCTTACCCTTGATGGCAGCTTCTGTCAGGACCTTGGTGGTCTCCTGGAAGGATGCTGCAGACAGGAAGGACTCGGTTGCCAGTGCTGCCTTGGTAATACCCAGGATAATACGCTTACCTTCTGCAGGCTCCTTGCCTTCAGCGGTCAGCTTCTCGTTCATTTCTTCGAAATCCAGAACATCTACCAGAGTTCCGGGCAGGAACTCGGTATCGCCGTTATTCTCGATACGAACCTTCTTCAGCATCTGACGTACCAGGACTTCGATATGCTTATCTGCGATATCTACACCCTGCAGACGATATACACGCTGTACTTCACGAAGCATGTAATCCTGTACGGCACGAATACCCTTGATCTTCAACAGATCGTGAGGGTTTACACTACCTTCGGTCAGTTCATCACCGGCCTCCAGTACCTGGCCGTCGATAACCTTGATACGGGAACCGTAAGGAATCAGATATGCCTTGGATTCACCGGTCTCTTCGTTGGTAATTACCACTTCACGCTTCTTCTTGGTATCACGGATCTCAGCCTTGCCGCCAAATTCAGCAATGATTGCAAGTCCCTTAGGCTTTCTGGCCTCGAACAACTCCTCGACACGGGGAAGACCCTGAGTGATATCGTCACCTGCGACACCACCACTGTGGAAGGTTCTCATGGTCAGCTGGGTACCGGGCTCACCGATAGACTGTGCAGCGATGATACCAACTGCTTCACCTACCTGTACGGCTTCACCGGTTGCCATGTTGGCACCGTAACATTTTGCACAGATACCAACGTGTGAACGGCAGGTCAGGATCGTACGGATCTTCACTTCCTCAATGGGCTCACCCTGTGCATTGACACCAACACTTAAGATCTTGGCAGCACGGCTGGGGGTGATCATGTGGTTGTGCTTAACGATCATATTGCCGTCTTTATCATAAATATCCTCGCAGGAATATCTTCCTGTGATTCTATCTTTCAGGCCTTCAATGGTCTCTTTGCCATCCATGAATGCCTTGACTACCATACCAGGGATCTCAGCCTGACCCTCACAGCAGTCTACTTCACGGATAGAAAGTTCCTGAGATACGTCCACCATTCGTCTGGTCAGATAACCGGAGTCTGCGGTACGCAGAGCGGTATCGGACATACCTTTTCGTGCACCATGTGCGGACATGAAGTATTCCAGTACGTCCAGACCTTCACGGAAGTTTGACTTAATGGGCAGCTCGATGGTTCTACCTGTAGTATCAGCCATCAGTCCACGCATACCTGCCAGCTGTTTGATCTGCTGACTGGAACCACGCGCACCGGAGTCTGCCATCATGAAAATGTTGTTGTATTTATCCAGACCGGACAGCAGTACGTCGGTCAGCTCTTTATCGGTCTCGTTCCAGGTCTCTACAACGGCACGATAACGCTCTTCCTCGGTGATCAGACCACGTCTGAAGTTACTTGCGATCTTGTCTACGGTAGCCTGTGCAGCTGCCAGCATTTCACCCTTCTTCTCAGGGACGGTCATATCGGAAATGGATACGGTCATAGCGGCTCTGGTAGAGTACTTGTAACCGATAGCCTTAACATCATCCAGTACCTCTGCGGTCTTGGATGCTCCGTGGGTATTGATGACCTTCTCCAGGATCTGCTTCAACTGCTTCTTGCCTACGTGGAAGTCTACTTCCAGCTTCAGGAAGTTCTCGGGATCGCTTCTGTCTACGAATCCCAGATCCTGAGGCAGGATCTCATTGAAAATGAAACGTCCCAGAGTGGACTCTACCGTACCGGTAATGGTCTCGCCCTCTGCATTTACCTTGTGCATACGCACATGGATGCGGGAATGTAAGGTCAGCGCCTGGTTCTCATATGCCAGGATTGCTTCGTTTACGCTCTTGAAATACTTACCTTCACCGATCGCACCGGGTCTCTCCTGGGTCAGATAGTAGATACCAAGTACCATATCCTGGGAAGGAACGGCTACGGGTCCACCATCGGAAGGCTTCAGTAAGTTGTTGGGAGACAGCAGCAGGAAACGACACTCTGCCTGTGCCTCCTGGGACAGAGGAAGATGTACAGCCATCTGGTCTCCATCGAAGTCCGCGTTGAATGCGGTACATACCAGGGGATGCAGCTTGATTGCCTTACCTTCTACCAGGATCGGCTCAAATGCCTGAATGCCCAGTCTGTGCAGTGTCGGCGCACGGTTCAACATAACAGGATGTTCCTTGATAACCTCTTCCAGCACATCCCATACCTGTGTATCCAGCTTTTCTACCAGCTTCTTCGCATTCTTGATGTTCTGGCTGATTCCCTTGGCTACCAGTTCTTTCATTACGAAAGGCTTGAACAGTTCGATTGCCATTTCCTTCGGCAGACCACACTGATAGATCTTCAGTTCCGGTCCAACGACGATAACGGAACGTCCGGAGTAATCTACACGCTTACCTAACAGGTTCTGACGGAAACGACCGGTCTTACCCTTTAACATATCGGACAGAGACTTCAGTGCTCTGTTACCGGGGCCGGTAACAGGACGTCCGCGTCTGCCGTTATCGATCAGAGCATCTACCGCTTCCTGCAACATTCTCTTCTCGTTACGAACAATGATATCAGGAGCACCAAGCTCTAACAGTCTCTTCAGACGGTTATTACGGTTGATGATCCTTCTGTACAGATCATTCAGATCGGAGGTAGCAAAACGTCCGCCATCCAGCTGTACCATAGGACGCAGATCGGGAGGAATGACAGGAACCACATCCATGATCATCCACTCCGGCTTATTACCGGACTCACGGAAAGCTTCTACAACTTCCAGTCTCTTAATGATACGTGCACGCTTCTGACCGGAGGACTCCTTCAGACCGGTCTTCAGCTCTACTGCCTCTTTTTCCAGGTCAATGGCCTGCAGCAGCTCTTTGATAGCCTCTGCACCCATGCCTACACGGAACTTGTTGCCCCAGGTCTCTCTTGCATCCTGATATTCCTTCTCGGACAGCACTGCCTTGTATTCAAGGTTCGTGGTTCCCGGATCCAGAACGATATAGGAAGCGAAGTACAGAACCTTCTCCAGGATTCTGGGAGACAGATCCAGGATCAGGCCCATGCGGCTGGGGATACCTTTGAAATACCAGATATGGGATACGGGAGCTGCAAGCTCGATATGTCCCATACGCTCTCTACGTACGCTGGCTTTGGTAACTTCTACACCACAACGGTCGCAGACAACGCCCTTATATCTGATCTTTTTATATTTACCGCAATGACATTCCCAGTCTTTGCTGGGTCCAAAGATTCTCTCACAGAACAGACCGTCTCTTTCAGGCTTCAGTGTTCTATAGTTGATTGTCTCGGGCTTTAATACCTCACCATGGGACCACTCCCGGATTTTCTCCGGGGAAGCTAATCCAATCTTGATGGCATCAAATGTCATAGGCTGATAGGTTGTTTCATTTTTTGTTTCTGACATTAATGGCACTCCCTTCTATACAAAGCATTAAAATTCATCATCACTGCCGTCAAAGCTATCATCGGTGTAATCATCGTCAACGTAATCGTCGTCCTCAGAGTTCACCAGCTCACCATTGTCATCAAATTCCTGTGACTGATAGCCCATCTCGCCAAGGGAGCTCTTATCGTAATCGTCATCGTACTTACGATCACCTTCCATCTCATAACGGTAATCGGTATCACCGTAATCGACAGTCTCCATGATCTCAACCTCGGTCTGATCCTCACGCAGCACTCTGACATCCAGCCCCAGTGCCTGCAGTTCCTTTAACAGAACCTTGAAGGACTCGGGGATACCGGGCTCAGGGATATTGTCTCCCTTGATGATTGCTTCGTAAGTCTTCACACGTCCGATCACATCATCGGACTTCACAGTCAGAATCTCCTGCAGGGTGTAGGATGCGCCATACGCCTCCAGAGCCCATACTTCCATCTCTCCGAAACGCTGGCCGCCGAACTGGGCTTTACCACCCAGAGGCTGCTGTGTTACCAGGGAGTACGGTCCGGTAGAACGCGCATGGATCTTATCATCTACCAGATGATGCAGTTTCAGGTAATGCATGTGTCCGATCGTTACAGGGCCATCAAAGTATTCACCGGTTCTACCGTCACGAAGACGTACCTTACCGTCTCTGGAAATGGGAACACCCTTCCATACTCCTCTGTGATCTCTGTTCTCAGACAGATACTGCATAACCTCAGGAAGAAGCTCTTCACCATGCTTGCTGGTAAAGGTCTCTCCTGCCCAGGGCTTACCGTCTGCGGTAGTTTCCTGTCCCTTTTCTTTCCACTCTGCACTTTCTGCATCGTCGAAAGGAAGGTTTACATAATCGTTGGCAAGATCCAACGTATCCATAATATCTTTCTCGTTCGCACCATCGAAGACAGGTGTTGCCACATTGAATCCCAGAGCCTTGGCAGCCAGGGAAAGGTGGATCTCCAGGACCTGTCCGATATTCATACGGGAAGGCACGCCCAGGGGGTTCAGCACGATGTCCAAAGGACGTCCGTTGGGCAGATAAGGCATATCTTCTACAGGAAGCACGCGGGAAACGACACCCTTGTTACCATGACGACCTGCCATCTTATCGCCTACGGAGATTTTTCTCTTCTGTGCGATATAAATGCGGACTGCCTGATTTACTCCGGGTGCCAGCTCATCGCTGTTCTCACGGGTAAATACCTTGGCATCCACTACAATACCATATTCGCCATGAGGTACCTTTAAGGAGGTATCTCTTACTTCTCTTGCCTTCTCACCGAAGATGGCACGCAGCAGTCTCTCTTCTGCGGTCAGTTCAGTCTCTCCCTTAGGAGTAACCTTACCTACCAGAATATCACCGGCACGAACCTCTGCGCCGATACGAATGATACCTCTGTCATCCAGATCCTTCAGTGCATCGTCACCGACACCGGGAACATCACGGGTGATCTCTTCCGGTCCCAGCTTGGTGTCACGGGCTTCTGCCTCATACTCCTCGATATGAACGGAAGTATAAACATCGTCACGTACCAGTCTCTCACTTAACAGAACCGCATCCTCGTAGTTGTAACCTTCCCAGGTCATGAAACCGATCAGAGGGTTCTTACCCAGTGCCAGCTCACCCTGAGAGGTGGAAGGACCGTCTGCAATGACCTGACCTGCCGCTACATGGTCACCCTTGAATACGATAGGCTTCTGGTTGTAGCAGTTGGACTGGTTACTGCGGGAGAACTTGGTCAGATGGATCTCTGCCTTTTCTCCGTCATCATAAGCAATGCGAATGATCTTGGAAGATACATAGGTAATGGTTCCGGGCTTCTTGGCCACTACGCAGACACCGGAGTCAACCGCTGTCTTTACTTCCATACCGGTACCAACCACAGGAGCCTCAGTGCTTAACAGAGGCACAGCCTGACGCTGCATGTTGGATCCCATCAGCGCACGGTTCGCATCATCGTTCTGCAGGAAAGGAATCAGTGCAGTAGCCACAGAGAATACCATTCTCGGGGATACATCCATGTAATCAAACATTTCCTTAGGATATTCCTGTGTCTCATCCAGATAACGTCCGGAAACAGATTTTCTCACGAAATGTCCCTCTGCATCCAGTGCTTCGTTTGCCTGTGCCACATGGTAATTATCCTCTTCGTCCGCAGTCATGTAAACTACTTCATCGGTAACGCGGGGGTTCTTAGGATCGGACTTGTCGATCTTGCGATAAGGAGCCTCTACGAAACCATATTCATTAATTCTTGCATAGCTTGCAAGAGAGTTGATCAGACCGATGTTAGGACCTTCGGGTGTCTCGATAGGACACATTCTTCCATAATGGGAGTAATGTACATCTCGAACCTCGAATCCGGCACGGTCTCTGGACAGACCGCCGGGGCCCAGTGCAGACAGACGTCTCTTGTGGGTCAGCTCACCCAGAGGGTTATTCTGATCCATGAACTGAGACAGCTGGGAAGATCCGAAGAACTCCTTCACTGCAGCGGTTACAGGCTTGATATTGATCAGAGACTGGGGAGAAATATCCTCAGCATCATGTGTTGTCATACGCTCACGTACCACTCTCTCCATTCTGGACAGACCGATACGATACTGGTTCTGCAGCAGCTCACCTACTGCGCGGATACGTCTGTTGCCCAGATGGTCGATATCATCATCGTTGCCCAGGCCATACTCCAGATGCATATTATAGTTGATGGAAGCCAGGATATCTTCCTTGGTAATATGCTTGGGTACCAGTTCATGTACGTTCTTCTTGATTGCTTCTGCCAGCTTCTCGGGATCATCGCCGAACTCTTCCAGGATCTGTGCCAGAACCGGATAGTATACCAGTTCATGGATACCGAAATCCTTGGGATCGCAATCTACATAGTGGGTCAGATCTACCATCAGATTAGACAGTACTTTTACAGTTCTCTCTTCGGTCTGGATATATACGAAGGGAACTGCGCTGTTCTGGATGGTATCTGCCAGCTCTGCGGTCACCTTGTCTCCTGCGGATGCGATCACTTCACCGGTGGAAGGATCCACTACATCTGCAGCCAGGATCTGATGACGGATACGATTCTTCAGAGCTAACTTCTTATTGAATTTATATCTGCCGACTTTGGCTAAATCATATCTTCTGGGGTCGAAGAACATAGCATTGATCAGGCTCTCAGCACTCTCAACGCTTAAAGGCTCACCGGGACGGATCTTTTTGTATAACTCTAACAGACCCTCCTGATAATTCTCAGCAGTGTCCTTGGTAAAGCTTGCCTCGATCTTGGGCTCGTCACCGAAGAGTTCACGGATCTCATCATTGGTACCGATACCCAGGGCTCTGATCAGTACGGTAATGGGAACCTTACGGGTTCTGTCCACACGTACATAGAAGACATCGTTAGAGTCGGTCTCATACTCCAGCCATGCACCACGGTTCGGGATCACGGTACAGGAGAAGAGCTTCTTACCAATCTTATCATGTCCGATTCCGTAGTAGATACCGGGAGAACGAACCAACTGGCTGACGATAACACGTTCTGCGCCATTGATTACGAAAGTACCGGTCTCAGTCATCAGCGGAAGATCACCCATGAAGATCTCATGCTCACTGATTTCTTCCTTCTCCTTGTTATAAAGGCGAACCTTAACCTTAAGAGGTGCTGCAAAGGTAGCATCTCTCTCTTTACACTCTTCGATAGAATACTTCACGTCGTCCCTGCAGAGTTCAAAATCCACAAATTCCAGACTCAAGGAACCGCTGTAGTCAGCGATCGGAGAGATGTCGTCAAAGACTTCCTTCAAGCCTTCGTCTAAAAACCACTGATAGGAGTCCTTCTGGACCTCGATCAGATTGGGCATCTCTAAAACCTCTTCTTGTCTTGAATAACTCATACGCATAACCTTGGTACCGGCAATCGGACGTATTCTGTTCTTTTCCATTGACATTTCACCCCGTTCTTTCAGATTTAAAGCCTATTTTGCGTCGGCAACAATGCAGTATATATAAACGCCAGTTTTTTGGCATGACAAATAAGCATGGTACCGCACAATAGTGCACTATCCATAATAGCACAATGTTAGAAATACGTCAAGGAAATATTTTGAATTATTTAAAAAGAATAGATATTTTTAAAAATTAATAACTGACAGATGCGAATAAGAAAAACCATGCACCGGCAGGTGCCGGCACATGGTCCGTCATATACTGGTTAAAAATTACTTCAGAGTAACCTTTGCGCCAACTTCCTCAAGCTTCTTCTTGATGTCCTCAGCCTCTTCCTTAGAAGCGCCTTCCTTAACAACCTTAGGAGCTCCGTCAACTACATCCTTAGCTTCCTTCAGGCCCAGACCGGTTACTTCACGAACAACCTTGATAACCTTAACCTTCTCAGCGCCAACCTCGGTCAGCTCTACGTCGAACTCAGTCTTCTCTTCTGCTGCTTCAGCAGGGCCAGCTGCTGCTACAACAACGCCAGCTGCTGCAGATACGCCGAACTCCTCCTCGCAAGCCTTTACGAGATCATTTAACTCTAATACAGATAACTCTTTGATAGCATCGATTAATTCCTGTGCTGTTAATTTAGCCATTTTAATTTCCTCCATTTGAAATATTTTGATTGATTGTCAATTAGCTGCAATTATTATTCAGCTGTGGGTGCTGCTTCGCAAGCTGCTGCGCCGCCTTTTTCAGCCAGCTGATTCATAACACGTGCAAAATTGGTGATAGGACTCTGTAAGCTGCCAAGCAGTTTGGAAATGAGTACGTCTCTGGAAGGGATGTTAGCGATTGCAGCCATACCCTTAGCATCATAAACAGTACCTTCTACCACACCGGCCTTGATCTCAAGCTTATCAGCAGTCTTAGCGAACTGAGCCAGTACTCTTGCAGGAGCGGTTGCATCCTCGGTAGAGTAAGCCATTGCGCTGGGTCCTTCCAGATACTCGGACAGACCTTCGAACTGTGTACCCTTGAACGCGAAGTTCATCATGGTGTTCTTGTAAACCTTGTAGCTAACTCCTGCCTCACGTAAGCTCTTACGTAACTGGGTATCCTGCTCAACAGTAAGTCCACGGTAGTCTACCAGAACTACAGACTGGGCATCTTTGATACCAGCAGAAATCTCTTCTACTACAGGCTGTTTTAATTCAACTTTTGCCATTTCTTTACCTCCTTATAGATTTTGTGCCGATAAGAAGAATATAAATAGAATCCTGCTCGCAGGATTCTACGCCTGCGGCGAATCGCTTTAGCGATATATTCCACTTCGCCGCAGTGCGATCCTCGCGGAGCGTTTTGCTTTATAGGATAAAATCCTATAAAGTAAAAAAAACTCTCTGTGAAGACACAGAGAGATGATATCATCATACTTATCTCCTCGGCAGGACTTACGCTCGGTCTCCCTTGCACCTGCTGTCTTCGGCATGGTTTTACAACCTCAGATAGAATAGCATGGGAGACCGTGTTTGTCAAGGATTATTTAATAATTTTCTGCATGAATTTCAAAATAGCTCTGGGGATGATTACATACGGGGCAAACCTCCGGTGCCTTGGTGCCTACCACGATGTGCCCGCAGTTGCGGCACTCCCATACCTTCACTTCACTCTTCTCGAACACTTTTGCTGTCTCCACGTTCTTTAACAGTTCGCGGTATCTTTCCTCATGATGCTTTTCGATCTCTCCAACCATACGGAATTTCTGCGCCAGTTCAGGGAATCCCTCATTCTCTGCAGTTGCCGCAAAATCTTCATACATATCAGTCCACTCGAAATTCTCACCTTCGGATGCTGCAGCAAGATTTGCTTTGGTATCACCGATGCCGTTCAGTTCCTTGAACCACATTTTTGCATGTTCTTTCTCATTATCTGCAGTCTTTAAGAAAATAGCTGCGATCTGCTCATACCCTTCCTTCTTTGCTACAGATGAAAAATAAGTATATTTGTTACGTGCCTGGGACTCTCCGGCAAATGCCGCCTGGAGATTTTTCTCTGTCTGGGTTCCCTGATATTTGTTCATGGTGTTTTCTCCTTCTCTTTTCATCTACTATACCTTTTGGAGGTAACCTTTATTCTAAAACATACGGTTTCTCCGTTCTTCGAACGTTCGAATTCGTAACCAGCATACCTGCAGGCAGCCAGTTATTGTTTCCTAAGGATAAATGTATTCTATCACAAAAACCGCCTCACTGTAAACAGTGAAGCGGCTCTTTTGCATTCGTTATCTAATTAGATTAGAGATCAGATTAGAACTTTGCTACGCTAACCTTAACGCCAGGTCCCATAGTGCTGGTCAGAGTGATGCTTCTCAGATACTGACCCTTTAATGCGCTGGGCTTAGCCTTTACGATAGCGTCCATAAGTGCATTGAAGTTCTCCTGCAGAGCTTCCTCAGAGAAAGAAGCCTTACCAACGGGAACATGCACGATGTTGGTCTTATCAAGTCTGTATTCAATCTTACCGGCTTTGATATCGTTAACTGCCTTGGTTACATCCATGGTTACGGTACCAGCCTTAGGGTTAGGCATTAAGCCCTTAGGTCCGAGAACCTTACCCAGACGACCTACAACGCCCATCATATCAGGGGTTGCTACTACAACGTCGAAGTCCAGCCATCCTTCGTTCTGGATCTTCGGGATCAGCTCCTCGCCACCAACATAGTCAGCGCCTGCAGCCTCAGCCTCATTGATCTTATCGCCCTTTGCGAATACCAGAACTTTTACAGTCTTACCAGTTCCGTTAGGCAGTACAACTGCGCCACGGATCTGCTGCTCAGCGTGACGTCCGTCACAACCGGTTCTGATGTGAACTTCGATGGTCTCATCGAATTTAGCAGTTGCAGTTTTCTTAACCAGAGCGATAGCATCGTTGGGCTCATAGAATGTAGCACGATCTACCAGCTTGGCAGCTTCGGTATATTTCTTACCATGTTTCATTATTTTACCTCCTAGGTTCCAGCGGCAATATTTTTTTCATTGCCTCCCAAATATTTATAAGTTACTCCTCAACAACAATACCCATGCTGCGTGCAGTACCAGCGATCATGCTCATAGCTGCTTCCAGGCTTGCTGCATTCAGATCCGGCATCTTCATCTCAGCGATCTCCTGAAGCTTAGCCTTGGAAATGGTAGCTACCTTGGTCTTGTTGGGAACGCCGGAACCGGACTTGATGTTGCAGGCTTTCTTTAACAGTACTGCTGCAGGGGGAGTCTTTGTAACGAAACTAAAGCTTCTGTCTGCATATACAGTAATAACTACGGGGATGATAAGATCTCCCTTGTCTGCTGTTCTTGCGTTGAACTGCTTGGTAAATTCAACGATGTTAACCCCGTGCTGTCCAAGTGCAGGACCAACAGGGGGAGCCGGTGTTGCTTTTCCGGCAGGGATCTGTAACTTGATATATCCTTCTACTTTCTTTGCCATTGTGGCACCTCCTATAATGTGGTAATTCGGCGCAGGCTGCCTTGTTGCTCGCCTCCTGCTCCCACTGGAACGACTTCTCGTTCCTTTCATGCTGCCACTCTCTTCACCTTGCGGTTTCTGAGAGTTTTATATTTTATCTCCGGAATTGCCCGTGAGAAAAAATATCCTTGTAAGCTTATTAAAGCTTTCTGACCTCTGCAAAGCTGATTTCCACAGGGGTCTCTCTTCCAAACATTTCTACATTGATCGTAGCTGTCTGTTTGCCATAGTCCAGTTTCTGCACCACGCCGACGGTATCCTTCCATACTCCGGCCACAACAGCAATGCTGTCGCCTTCACCAAAGTCGATGGATACATTCTCGGTCTTAATGCCCAAAGGCTTCATCTCAGCTTCTGTAAGAGGTACAGGTTTACTTCCGGGACCTACGAAACCGGTCACGCCACGGGTATTACGAACGACATACCAGGTATCATCGTTCATCTCCATGTTGAGAAGCACATAACCGGGGAACATTTTCTTGGAGACCGTCTTGCGGGTGCCGTCTTTCAGTTCTACGACATCCTGCATGGGAACTCTTACTTCAAGGATCTGTTCTGCCAGACTCTTGTTGTTCTCTATGGTCTTCTCAATATTGGCTTTGACCTTGTTCTCATATCCTGAATAGGTATGGACTACATACCATTTTGCCTCTGCCATACAATCACCCTCGCTCTATAATGATGTTAAGAAGTTTACGCCGTACTGGATAAAATAATCCAGAACCGCAATAATCACACCCACTACAACTGATATTGCAACAACCGCTACGGATTGCTTCAATGTTGATTGTCTGTCCGGCCATGAAATTTTCTTAAATTCAGCTTTTGCGCCTTTAAAGAAACTGGGGCGCTTCTGTTTTTCTGCGGAATCTCCCATTTCGACCTCCCATACTAGAACGGCTGATTATTTGGTTTCTTTGTGCAATGTATGTGTCTTACAGAATCTACAATACTTCTTGGTTTCCATTCTATCAGGATGAGTCTTCTTATCCTTGGTAGTATTGTAGTTACGCTGCTTGCACTCGGTACATGCTAAAGTAATTTTTGTACGCATTTTTCTACCTCCACGTGTTTTCTGATCTCTAAATTTAAGCATAAAAAAAAGACCTAAATCTCATCTCGCTTGGATACTATAACATAATCTGCGGTCTTCGTCAACTGTTTTCCCAAAAATCCCACTATTTTTCTTGTTTCTTCTTATTTATTATGCTATAATGATCGCATAAAAGTGGGGTATTGGATTTTCCCGTCCCAATTCATCCGCAGGGAAGAAAGGAGATGCCTATGAGTGCTATCATGAACACTGTCTATAATAACTACCTGACTGCCTATGCATCAAGACAGATTACAAAATATGACACCCATAAAAAGAGTGAGCTTCGCAGTGTATACAACTCTATCGTAAAGCTGAACAAGGACACTCCCTGGTATCTTCCCACCACCAGTAAAGACACACAGCATTATGCCGTGGATCTGAAGGAAAACGCCCGCGAACTGCACAACACCATCGCACAGATCGGCGGACTGGAGACGGATGGACTGTTCCGGAAAAAGAGTGCCTACTCCACAGACGATGATATCGTGGAGGCTTCCTACATAGGCTCCGATACCACCACAGGAGCTTCTCCGGAATTTGATATCGAAGTAAAACAGCTGGCCACGCCGCAGGAGAATCTGGGTTATTTTCTTCCGGATCTGGCAGCCACGCTTGCTCCTGCCACCTATTCTTTTGATATTGCGATCAACGATATGAACTATGAATTCCAGTTCAATATTGGCGAGGGTGATACGAACCGGCAGATCACGGAACGTCTGTCCCGTCTGATCAACAACGCGGATATCGGTATCACAGCAGATGTGATGGAATCCGATTCCCGTTACGCACTTCGTCTGACCTCGGATGCTACCGGTGTACCGAACGGCAAGGCCTATCATTTTCAGGTCAGCGATGATCATACCAGCAAGACCTCCGGTGTTGTGGATTACCTCGGACTGAATTATGTCAGTCGTCCTGCCGGCAACGCAAGATTTTTTCTCAATGGTGAAGAACGAACCGCTTCTTCCAACCACTTTACAATAGGAAAACTGTTCGATGTACAGTTAAAAGCCGTCAGTCCGGAGGATCAGCCCACACATGTCGGTCTGAAAACAGATACCGAATCCATCACAGACAATATCATCCAGCTGGTAGGCAGTTATAATGAATTTATTAAAACAGCTTCCTCCTACCTGGAGACACAGTCCAGAAGCAAACAACTGATTCACGAATTCTCCTCCATAGCTTCCCACTACGGTACTTCTCTGGAAAACATGGGAATGCACCTGCAGGAGGATGGTATTCTATCTGTCAATGATGAAAAGCTGCGGCAGACCGCCGCGGAATCTGGGAATGACCTGTCCGGCTTCAATGTACTAAAAGAATTCAGCAGTTCGCTTTTACACAAGAGTGATCAGGTTGCTCTGAATCCTATGAATTATGTAGACAAAAAAATTGTGGCCTACAAAAATCCCGGTCACAATTTTGCCAGTCCTTACATTACCAGCGCTTACAGCGGTATGATGTTTAACAGCTACTGTTGATTCCCTTCCGGGGAATTAACAGTAGCTGTTATTTCATTTTCTGCTTCTGTTTTCTTATTTTGCCTTTTTGGATTTGGCCTTGTACTTATCAATCTGTACAAAATCATCCATCAGCTCCAGAATCTTGTCTCTACCTGTCTGGTTCAGCTTCACGTAGTTCTGCATAACACGGTTTTCCAGAAGCTGTGCTCCCAGAGAAGCATCTCTCTCCAGAGAAGAGAAATCCACCGGGTTCAGGCTCAGCTTGTCACACATCTTGATCACTGTTCCGTACGCCATCCCTTCAATCCCGCGCTCCAATGCAGTCACCAGTGTGCTGTAGGGAATGTTCATCTCCATGGCAAACTGTCTGACACTACGATACTGTCTCAAAATTTCTTTCTTTAAAATCTCCGCCTTAGTCATATTTATTCCTCCACGTGTCCTCCAAAATTGGTACAGCTATAATATACGATTTCCCGTTTTCCATTTCAAGTAAAAAACAGAAAATTAAGAATTTCGACGAATTTTTAACAATATTTTTATATTTCTTTCAATTGATCCAGCCAGATCCTGGCACAGGCATCGGACGGCATCCGCAAATCACCTCTGGGTGACAATGCCACACTTCCCACTTTCGGTCCGTCCGGCAGGCAGGAACGCTTAAACTGCTGTGTGAAAAATCTCCGGTAAAAATTCTTCAGCCACTTGCGGATCGTCGGATCGTCATATTTTCCTTCAAAGGTCTCTCTCGCAATCCGGTAGACCTTGTCCGGTGCATAACCGCACCGCAGCATATAATACAGGAAAAAATCATGCAGTTCGTAAGGGCCTACCAGATCTTCCGTCTTCTGTGCAATGTTCCCCTCCACCGGTGGAAGCAGTTCCGGGCTCACCGGCGTATCCAGCACGTCCTTTAGGACTGCGGTAAGCTCTGCATTATTACAGGTATCGGCATAATAGGCCACCAGATGTCTCACCAGTGTTTTGGGCACTCCGGCATTGACGCCATACATGGACATATGATCTCCGTTATAGGTAGCCCACCCTAAGGCCAGTTCCGACATATCTCCCGTGCCGATGACCAGAGCATTTTCCTTGTTGGCAATATCCATGAGCACCTGAGTACGCTCTCTGGCCTGTCCGTTCTCATAGGTGACATCATGGCACTCCATATCCTGACCGATATCCGTAAAATGTCTGGTGACCGATTCCCGGATATCCACCTCCCGCAATGTAGTTCCCAGCGTCTTCGCCAGCAGACAGGCATTCTCATAAGTCCGGTCTGTTGTTCCGAAACAGGGCATAGTCACTGCAATGATCCCCGACCTCGGAAGTCCCAACAGATCAAAAGTGCGCACTGTCACTAAAAGTGCCAGTGTGGAATCCAGTCCTCCTGAAATACCCAGGACCGCTGTCTTACATCCGATATGCTCATATCTCTTTTTCAGGCCGAAAGCCTGAATGGATAAAATATCTTCACATCTGCGGTTGCGTTCTACCATGTCCTCCGGTACAAACGGGTGTGCAGCGAACTTCCGATCCAGTTTTGTCCCAGTCAGCTGCATGGAAAAAGGAACTGTAAGATAGGGCTTCATCGGTCTCTTTCCGAAGGTACCCATTCGCCTGCGCTCACTGCTTATTTTTAATACATCCAGATCTGTGTAAAGAATTCCCGTAGTAAAACGAGCGGACTGTACCAACAGTGTTCCGTTCTCTGCGATCAGATCATGTCCTCCGAATACCAGATCCTGCGTGGATTCCCCTTCTCCGGCAGAGGTATAGATATAACCGCACAGAAGTCTTGCACTGGAAGCTTTTATCAGAAGGGTACGATAATCATCCTTGGAAACCGTCTCATTGGAGGCCGACAGATTCGCAATGACTGTAGCTCCCATCAGTGCATGCGAGGTAGAAGGCGGCTCTGCCACCCACAGATCTTCGCAGAGCTCACATCCCAATATCAGCTCCGGAAGTTCCTCACACCGGAACAACAGGTTGGATCCGAAAGGAATCACCTGTTTTCCCAGACGATACTCCGTCACCGTTTCCTCTCCCGGTGTGAAATGTCTGCCTTCATAGAACTCCGCATACATAGGGATATTTTTCTTAGGAATCATTCCCAGTATCCTACCCCGGTACAATACCGCAGCCACATTGTACAGACGGCCGTCCTTGTCCACGGGAAGTCCCACCAGAAATAACGTTTCCAACTGTCCGGTCTCTTCTGCAATCGTAAGCAATGCTTCTTTTGCTTTTTCCAACAAAAGTTCTTGCAAAAAAAGATCGTTACAGGTGTATCCGGTAATACATAATTCCGGAAACACTACGATCTTTGCTCCATGCTCCGCCGCTTCTTTTGCCTGTTCACAGATTACCTGCGCATTATAGACCGGATCCGCCACCCGGATCCTGGGTGTGGCGGATGCTACCTTGACAAATCCCTGTTTCATAAGCTTCCTCGCTTTACTGTATACATTACTGGATCATCTGTTTCAATTCATCCACGGTAAAATTATAGTTTTTATTACAGAAGTGGCAGTTCACTTCGATGGTCTCTCCATCATCGATCATGGACTGCAATTCTTCCCTGCCAATGCTGATCAGTGCTTTTCTCACTCTGTCCTTGCTGCAATTGCAGGCAAATTCCACAGGAAGTGTATCGGTGATCTCCAGATCCATTTCGGAAAGCAGTACTTCCAGCATTCCCTCCGGAGTCTTGCCGGCATCCAGCATAGTAGTAACGGAAGAGAGATTCTTGATATTCTCCTCCAGTTTGCTGATCATTTCCTCTTCCGCAAAGGGCATCAGCTGTACAATGAAACCGCCTGCCTGTCTCACGGTATTGTCTCTGTTCATCAATACCCCAAGTCCTACCACGGAAGGTACCTGTTCGGATACCGCAAAATAATAGGTCAGATCCTCTGCAATCTCGCCGGTCTGCAGCTCTATCTGTCCCACATAGGGATCCTTCAGTCCCATATCGCGGATCACGCTTAAAACACCTGCACCTACGGCACCGCCCACATCCAGTTTTCCCTGGGCATTGGCTGACAGGATCACATCGGGCACATTGGCATAGCCCTTTACATGACCGTTCATATCTGCTGTAACTGTCAGGCCCCCAATGGGACCATCTCCTTTGATCTGCAGTGTGATCAGTTCATCGTCACCCTTTAACATGCTTCCCATCATGGCGCCCGCGCTGAGTAATCTTCCCAGTGCCGCCGTTACCACAGGGCTGGTATTGTGAGACGCTCTTGCGGTCTCCACCGTCTCTCTTGTCGTGCAGGCGAACGCTCGGATCTGCGCATTTGCCGCGGTTGCACGTACCATATAATCTTTCATTTATTCCACGTACCTTTCTGTCTACAGCTCTTTCTGCTGCTCTTTTGCTACGATATATACTCTTTCACTGGTCTCCGTTACCGCCTCACCGGTATCGGAATCCATGATCTCCAGAATCTTCAGTCCGGCCTGTTCCACCAGTGTCCTCATCTGTCCTACGGTATAACCCCTCTGCAAATGGGTCTCGGTAAATCTGTGGAAGGTATCACCCTCTTCCTGGACGAAGATTGTCAGATCATACTCGTTGATCTCTTCTTCCGGATCATAATAATTTTCCCAGATAAAACTGCAATCCTCCCGGTTCTCCGCAATCGTCGTATTGCCGATGACTTCCCGGTATTTATAATCTGTATTAAAATCAAAGATAAAAATGCCACCGGGGTAGAGATAATTGTTCACCAGCCGGAATACCTGCAAAAGTTCCTCTTCTTCCAAAATATAATTGACGGAATCACAGACGCTGATCACCGTACCAACAGTAGAATACAGATCCAGTTCCCGCATATCCTGATGCAGATAGAGGATCTCCGAACCGCTCTCCACCTTTTTCTCCATGGCAATGCCCAGCATCTCTTCAGAATTGTCCACGCCGATGCAATCATACCCTTTTTGGTATAACAGTTCTGTCAAAGTGCCGGTGCCGCAGCCCAGATCCACCACCAGATTCCGCTCGGAATCCAGAATTCCTTCCGCGTCCCGCGTAGGTCTGGATACACCATAGGACGCAATCAGCTGATCCAGACGATTGCACCACATTTCATAGGGTGTATTATCCATCAGTTCGTCATATACTCTTGCAAAGTCTGTATAGATTTCTTCCGTATTCTCCATAATTGCAGCATCTCCAGTTTTTTTAGAAAATAGTCCCCAATGCGCCGAATACTCCCATGCTGAGCAATCCCATGATCACGCCTGCCAGAACCACACCGCACATTACTGCAATGACACTGGACTTGAAATCCATGTCTAACAGACTTGCTGCCAGTGTTCCGGTCCACGCACCGGTTCCGGGAAGGGGAATACCCACGAACAACAACAGCGCCACGAACAGACCTCTGCCCGCTTTTTCCTGCAGCTTTTGTCCGCCTTTATGTCCTTTTTCCAGGCAGAAGGTAAAGAACTTGCCGATGACCGGCTTGTCCGCACCCCATTCCAGTACTTTTCTTGCAAAAAAGAAGATAATAGGTACCGGCAGCATATTTCCCAGAATACAGATAATATAGCTGGGAAGCAAAGGAAGATTCATTCCAACCGCAATAGGGACAGCACCTCTCAGCTCGATCAGAGGAACCATAGATACCAGGAAAATCATCAAATATTTTTTTAACATGTGTTTACTCCAATTCTTTTAATTTATTTATGCCCGCTTTTCCAGATAATTTTTCAAAAAAGCGATCAATCGGTCCATTTCCTCATCCGTGCCGACTGTAATACGCAGGGAGTTGGCAATTCTCGGTTTATTCCAGTGTCTGACATAGATGTCAGCCTCACGGAGAGCCCGGAACAGTTCTTCCGCGGGAACTTCCTTATGAGAAGCAAATATAAAGTTTGCTTTCGAATCCGGGAAAGTAAAGCCCAGCTCGTTCAGTTCCTTCTTGATCCGCTCTCTGGTAGCTGCGATCTTTGCCGTGGTGGCCTTGAAATAAGCATCATCCTTTACCGCTTCCACGCCCATGACCTGGGAAGGCAGGTTCATGGTATAGGAGTTAAAGGAGAATTTTACATCATTCAGATAGTGTATCAGCTTCTCATTACCGATACAGAAGCCGATACGCATTCCCGCCATGGCTCTGGATTTGGAAAAAGTCTGTACTACCAGAAGATTCTCATATTTTTTAAGCAAGGGCAGTGCACTTGTGCCACCGAAGTCCACATAAGCCTCATCCACGATCACTACCACGTCCGGATTGGCCTGTAAGATTTCTTCGATCATTGCCTGGGGCTCTTCCACACCGGTAGGTGCATTGGGATTCGGGAAGATCACACCGCCGTTGGGCTGTTTGTAATCTTCAGGGTTCATGTGCCAGTTCTCATCCAGCGCACAGGTATGATACGGAATGCGATACAGATCCGCCCATACATCATAGAAGGAATAAGTCACATCCGGGAACAGAACCGGCTTTCCGCTGTTGAAAAATGTCAGAAATGCCATGGATAATACATCATCGGATCCCACACCTACAAATACCTGTTCCGGTTTCACACCATAATATGCTGCCAACTCGTCCACCAGGGGCTGCGCATTTGAATTCGGATATAAGCGCAGTGCCGCACTCTCCATGTTTTCTGCTGCCTTCCGCACTCCCGGGGCAGGAGGATAAGGACACTCATTCGTATTCAGCTTGATCATGTTCGGGCGGTTCGGCTGCTCTCCTGCCACATAAGGAACCACCTTACGTACGTTTTCTTCCCACTTCATGTTAATAACCATGCCTTTCTCAAAACCTGCAAGCTTTCAGAGACTTTCGTCCCTTGTGCAGGCACAAATTTGCGTGTGAAAAATTTATTTTCAGTTATCTGTTTGTTCATTCTGTCGATGTTTTAATTCTTCCGCATAGCTCCGGGCCTGTGCAGGAAGTCCCAGCTGCTCATAACAACGGATCAATCCCTGTAAAGGTTCTTCTTCCGAACTCCGCAGCGCCAGTACCGGCTGTGTTTCATAAGCTGCATTATAATACCAGACAGCCGCTTCCTCAAAGTCTCCCGTCTCTTCATAGAAATACCCCAGTTCACAGCAGATTTCCGAACAGCCGTCCCCCGCGATCACCTTGGAAGTATACTTGAAAAATGTCACGGCAGCTCCCCGCAGTCTGGCGGCTCTGGCCACCACACAACAGCCTTCCGTAATCTCATCCGCACTTCTGTCCGGGGATGAAACTTCTGCCCGGAAATAATCTTCCGCTTCCAGAAAATTCCTTGCCTCTCCCGCCAGGAACAGTTCTCTCGCATACATTCCGTACAATCTTCTGGAAAGTCGTCTTCCCTGCGCGATCTGTTTGCGGAAATTTGCCAGATCTCTGCCCGCATGGTTCTGTTCCGGCATGTGGGTGATAACAATATCGCTGTCATAGACTACCGGTTCCAGCCGTACGGTTTCATGGATTGGTTCTTCCCACACAAAGTTTCGCAGTCTGCGGAATAATTTGGGACGATATTCTTCATCAAAATTATACACTGTGCCGTTCTGTAGCTGATTGCCGTATTTCATCTGGACGATCTCGATCTCCGGAAGCAGTGTCTCCTTTAACAGTCGGAACCTTCTCCGGTTCTCTTCCGAAAGCACCTCATCCGCATCTGCGGAGTAAATATATTCCTTCGTAGCTTTGGAAAATGCAAAATTTCTCGCCGCACTGAAATCATCGTTCCATGTGAAATCATATATTTTATCGGTGTATCCGGCTGCAATCCACTTTGTGGCATCCGTGGATCCTGTATCCACAATAATGATCTCATCCACCAGATCCCTGACACTGTCCAGACACCTTTTCAGGATCCGCTCTTCATTTTTTACAATCATACACAAAGATATTGTGATCATTCCGGATCTCCGTTCCCGCATTTTTTGCATGCGATGCTGTTCCTACAGCACTTTGGATAAGAATTCCTGTAATCTTGGGCTCTTAGGATTGGTGAAGAACTCCTGGGGAGTATTCTCCTCCACGATATTACCACCGTCCATGAAAAGCACCTTCGTACCCACTTCTCTGGCAAATCCCATCTCATGTGTCACGACCACCATGGTCATACCGCTCTCTGCCAGTTCTTTCATAACTTCAAGTACCTCTCCCACCATTTCGGGATCCAGTGCGGAAGTAGGCTCATCAAACAGCATTACTCTGGGATTCATTGCCAGAGATCTGACAATTGCAATTCTCTGCTTCTGACCGCCGCTTAAAGATGCCGGATAAGCATCTGCCTTTTCCTCCAGTCCAACTCTCTTTAACAGCTTCAGGGCATTCTCTTTTGCTTCTTCCTCACCCATCAGTTTCAATTTCACGGGGGCAAGGGTAATATTGTTCATGATCGTCAGATTGTTGAACAGGTTAAAATGCTGAAATACCATACCCATATGCTGACGAACTTTGTTGATGTCGATCCTGGGATCCGTGATGTTCTGTCCATCGAACCAGATCTCACCGCTGGTAGGTCTCTCTAAAAGATTCAGGCAGCGTAAAAATGTACTCTTACCGGAGCCGGAAGGTCCTACCACCACGATCTTCTCACCGGGGTGAATATGATAATTTACCCCTTTTAATACCTGATTATCTTCAAAGCTTTTATGCAGATCTTTAACGATTATCACTCTTACGCAGTCTCCTTTCCAGTTTTGCAAGCAGAATGGACAATACCTTGGTCAGTACAAAATAGATGAAGGCAATACCAAGCAGCGGTGTAAATACATCAAACAACTTGGAGGTCATCTGGTTGGCCACACGGGTAAGGTCACTCATTCCTACGTAACCTACAATAGAGGTCTCCTTGATCAGCACGATAAATTCATTGCCCAGAGGCGGCAGGATGCTCTTGAATGCCTGCGGAATGATAATGTATCGCATCGTCTGGAATTTGTTCAGTCCCAGTGATCTGCCCGCTTCCATTTGTCCCTTGTCCACAGCCAGGATGCCTGCTCTGACGATCTCCGCCACATAAGCACCGGAATTGATACCGAATGTCAGACTGGCGATCAGCACACTGTTCTTACAGGTAGCCAGAATGCCGGACCACATAATCAACAACTGTACCGTAGTAGGAGTTCCGCGGATAATATCAATATAAGCACTTGCAATCCGGGACGCTATGGTCTTCGATCCGTTCTTTCTCGTGGATAATTTCAAAAATGCCGCTATGGTTCCGATCAGGATACCAAGCAGTGCCGCAAAAAAAGAAACCTCTAAGGTTACTCCCAGTCCTTTCAGATAAAGCTTCCATCTGTCCGCTTCAATGAAGGCTGCATAAATATGTTGCCAGATATTTTGCATGTTATTTCCTATGCCTTTCTTGTGAAAATATAAGTGTACGATTGGTCAAACTGTATATGTTGCCTACCTTAATATAGCAAAAAGAAGAGAATGGCACAAGCCATTCTCTTCTTTTTCATGTATATTTTGTATAAAAATTATTCACCGATGTACTCAGCTACCAGTGCATCAAAAGTACCGTCAGCCTTCAGATCAGCCAGTGCCTGATTTACCTGCTCTACCAACTCGCTTCCCTTAGGCAGTGCGATAGCGTATTCCTCAGCTTCGAAGCCGAAATCAGCACCGTCGATGATCTTAACCTTACCCTCGAATTTGGTATTAAATACTTCTGCAGGGTTCTTATCAATGATAACAGCGTCTACTCTGCCGTTTACCAGATCATTTACAGCATCTACAGCTCTGTTGTAAGTCTGTGCGGTAGCACCTTCGATATCCTCTGCCAGGAACATACCGGTGGTACCCAGCTGACAGCCGATGGTCTTGTTCTTCAGATCATCTGCAGCTGCGATCTCGGAATCTGCCGGTACGATCACAAACTGTACAGCTTCATAATACGCATCGGAGAAATCTACCTGCTCCTTACGATCATCAGTAACGGTCATTCCTGCGATAGCACCGTCGATTCTGTTGCCAATGGAACTAACCAGAGAGTCAAACTCCATATTCTCTACCTGTACTTCCATACCCAGTTTCTCGCCTACAGCCTTGATCAGAGCTACATCGAACCCGTCGGGTTCTCCGTCATCTCCTACATACTCAAAGGGAGGGAATTCTGCGTTGGTACCGAATACCAGTACGCCACCCTCGGTCTTATCAGCGGCCTCAGTAGTAGCTGCTACTTCTGTAGTGGTTGCTGCAGCAGTCTCTGCCACACTGCTCCCGGAAGCCTGAGAGCTCTCGTTTGCTGCGGAATCAGAACCACAGCCGGTCAACATTGCTGTACACATTACAGTTGCAAGTAACATTGCGATTGCTTTTTTCATAATATTATCCTCCTGTCTGTTTTCTACGGACGACAGCCGTCCTTAAACGTTGATTACTATAGCACCTTTTTGAAAATTGCGCAACTGTTTATGCATAAATATACGCAGCTTTACTCTGCAAATACAACATTACCGGGATCTGCACCCAGAAGGTTACCACTATATATGGAATAAACGGCTTCGGTACACGAAGTTTTCCATCCGGTGTCACATTTCTTCTGCAAAACTGTACTGTAGCCAGCAATGTCAACGCCGATAACATATGGATCAGAAACCACAACAGATTCCCCTGCCAGGCGCAGCCTGCCAACGCACATACAGAAAATGCATGACAGTCAGCTCTTCCGTACATTTGGGCAAACAATATCTGCTGCAGGAGTACAAACAATGCCACTGCTGCCGCCTGCTGTATGCTAAACCTGTCAGTAATCCTGCACACTCCATCCTTCATATAAGCTTCCGACACCGGAAGACCCAGCAGTATTCCTGTCCATGGCAGGCACCACCACCATACATAATTATACACATAACTGTGTACAGCATCCATGCAGGCCGCCGCTAACAAACCTCCCGCCAGCAGGGAGCACAGGATCTCCTGTGCCCCCAGGATCACCAGTCTGTTTTCTTCCGGAAGTCTTCCATCCATTCCCCCTATAACAAGAATCACAACTGCATTGATCCAGGCCAGTCCCCCGAGAAGCCACGCTTTTCCGGGTTCCATCCTCTCGATGTCTCCCGATAGTTCCACACGCAGCAGCCAGATTGCACTACCATAGATAAGGCCTCCCAGAACCACCGACCACAGTATCCGGAACACGATTTCCAAGGCTCTCATACCTCCTTACCGTAACCGGGTACGCAGTTCATCCAACACATTTCCCGACACTCCGATCACGCTGATCGTCGGATGATCTTCCAGCCTCTTGTCACCTTTATAGGCCCGCACTGTGATTTCCTGTGTCTGGTTCTCCGGAGTATATAAAGGCACCATAAATTCCAGTTCTTCCGTCTTACGATACCCCTGACTTTCGGTATAATCATAGACTTTATTCAATGTCGGATCCAGTGCTGTCATACATTCCGGGAAAATGACTTCCACCCGGTCCGCATATCCCCATGTGGTAAAGGTAAGAATTCCGCTTTCGCCGCATTTGAAGACCGGCTCCTGCGGCTCCAAAATACGTTTCACACTGCTTTCCAGTGCAAATTCCGTCGTACCGTAACAGATACGGCTCTCATTCCCCACATGATCCGAAGCATATCCCAGTACCGTAAAATCCCCGCTGAACAGCGGTTCGTCCTCTGTGATTGTAATCACGATACAGCCATCTTCTCCGGGAAGGTAGGTCTTAGAAACAGCATTGTCCGTATTACTGATAACAATTGTAAAATGATCCACACCACTTAGAGCATCTGTGGCAGTAACACGTATGGTAACAGCTCCGTCTCTGCGATCGATCAGTGCCCGGTTCTCCAGTATTTCCATCCCCCGGATGACCGGAGCTTCTCCGTCAGCGATCAGAGCGATCCCGTTTTTCTGATCCTGCGTAGATACAGAATATATTTTATCTGTTCCGTGATCCGCTTCCGCTACCGGAATCACCCGAATCGTTTGTCCGTTCCGGTCTCCACTTATGACAAATTGCTGTACTCCGGTAAGTTCCTGATTCCGGTGTGACCGCAAAGTATAGGAATAGGAATGTTGCTGCAGCACATTGGTCCCCTCAGTCGCATAAGACAGTCCCTCCGCATCTGTCCGGATCACATCATCCGTTATCTCCGCAGACGGTGTGACAATGATATTTCTCGCCCTGCCACCGTCCTCCGTCACCGTTTCATATATTGTCCCATTCAGTTGATAGTCCGGTCTGGCTGTACCTTCCATATAAGATGCATTCGTTAACGTGAACGGTGTCTTTCCGTCCGCCCGGACATACCAGGTTTTGTCCGCTGCCGCCGGATATACATTGCCCTCTGCCTCGTTTATCTTAAGCTGTTTTGTATGAAGCTTCCACAGAATCTGTTTTCCATCCACACAAATATGTGTGGTCTCGCTTACATTTCCCGCCACATCCACAGCGGCAACATGCAGATACTGCACCCCATCCTTTACCTCCAGTTCCATATGGGGTTCTTTACAATAACCGGCATCGTCCGTTACGACGGTATCCCTGTTTTGATCCACAAGATAATAATATCCCCTGATACCGCTAAGCAATGTGTTTTTTGTGATATTGGAGTCACATAGTTTGGAAGTACTGCCCGTCAGATAAGATTCCGCTCTATGATAATATACCGTCCCGTAATCCTCCGGCTCTGTCCACGAGATTCTTATTCTTTCTCTGTCCAGTGCTTCTCTTACGACGTTCTCCGGAATTTTCCCGGGAGCCGCAAGATCAGTTGCCCTGACTCCCTTCAGCTGTAAAGTCTCCTGGTAACCTATTGCTTTTGACTGCAGACACAACAGCCCGTCTCCACTCCGTACTCCACTTTCACTTTCATATAGCAGTGCACATTCCGGATTTACATAATTGCTTCCGCCATATGCCGGCTTCGAGAATAGGACCTGGCCTTCCGTATAACCGCATACAAGAGTTCTCCCACCACTGAAACTAAGTGAGCTGATTCCCGCGGTAAACCAGACATTTCCTCTTAAATGAAAATTCAGATGCACGTAGATATGTGTCGTTCCTTCCGGTAATGAGATATGCAGGGACTGCCGGAAATCACTGGCTGCCGGGTCTCCGCCGCCATGTTTATCATAAAAAGGATAATCCCGAAATTTTCCCTGTGCAATTTTTGTTCCTTTCTGATCCAGGATTACAAATTCCGACGGCTGCTTCTCATCCGGCAGCCAGTCGGTATTCACAATATTTCCACCCAGAGATCCCCATCCATCGCAAAAATATGAAAGATTCAATGTCGTATTGCCATTGGTGGGAATCCCCCGATAACCGGAAACATTCCACATCTGTTCCTTAGGATAATTCCCGTTTCTGGCCCATCCGACCCGGACTATGGCACGGCTCCACTCATCATCGTCCGTACTTGTGGTATGTCCGTTATACTGATAAGAATTTGTGCCTGAGGAATCAAAGCAATTCGATCCCCACATAAAATATTCCCAATCTCCGAATGTTGGTGTATAAGAAGCATTTCTATAGCAGTCATTCGTATGGTGATGCACGATCTTCTCTCCGGCGGTTCCTCCATAATATCCGGCTCCGCCTCCGGCCATACCCGCTTCTCCTTCCTGCTGCCCGAGGACACTTTCCATGCTGCCACCCTTGCCGCCTGCACCGCCCGGTGATGCTCCACCGCCTCCTCCTGCGATCAGCAGGATTCCCTTCCGGTCGGATACCACGGATGTCATTCCTCCTCCGTTTCCATAATTTGAAGCTCTGCCGCCTTTGTTATACCCGTTTTGACCACCCACGGCATAGGTCAGTTGTTCCCCCCTCTGCAGCCAGAATGTTCCGGAGGCACTTCCCCCACATCCTCCCCGAAAGGAACCGTAGCACTGTCCCTGCGCCCCCATCGCCTTTATGACGTAGAGTCCGGTATACGGCACGTTATATGTCCTCGTCTTTGCTTCATAAATACCGGTCAGTTCAACGGCCGCTCCGCTGTTGATATCCGTTGCACTATTAATCCGCATCCAGGCACCGTCTTCCAGTCTCTGATAAATAAGGTACGTTTTGTTGTTGTGATCCGTCTGCTCCCAGGACAGATCCACCGCTCCTTTTCCTTCGTTTTCCTTGTAGTTATCTTTCGCCAGCAGGGTAAGATCCACCCATTGCGCGTACAATGTCGTATTTTCGGACGGTATGATGCTGTCGCCCGCTCCTCCTGCCGGCCGTCGGAATTCCGAGTCATAATACCAGCCTCCAAAGGACCACCCGGGTCTGGTGGTCTCCGGTAATGTGACAGGTTCCGGCTGATAGACTGCCGTCAGCCTGTCCACATTACCGTCCGGAGCATCAAAGATATATTGCTTTCCATCCAGACTCCCCCTGAACGGATGCACCTTTTTCCATTCGACAAACCGATTTTTCCCTTGCACCGGAGTGATCTCCGATCCGCCATTGGCACGAAAACAGACTGTATACCCATCTGGTGCGCAGACCAGTTCTTCCTGCAACAGATATCTTTCAAGATATGGCTGCGTTACAGAAAATATCTCCCGGTCATCATACTTTCCTCCATTGGCATAAAGCACAAGGGTGCTTTCACTCCGCACCCATTGTGCATATAAATTGACTACACCATGATCGTTATCTGTCCAGGTTGTCCGGTCTCTCCAATCCGCCTGCCTGAGATTTTCGATTGCAGCTTTATCCGCATAAGCGGTTCCTGAACCATCTGGCTCTGTGTTCCAGCCCGCGAACAAATATCCGGTCCTGCTGTAATTGTTCTCTGTCAGGTGTGTCACCGGAGTGACCGTCTTGCCTTCGTAGACTATGGCATCGTTGTACATATGGATACTGTCATCCATATAACCGTTATAAGATGCACCTCCCGTATTGGCCTGATAACAGACCTTATACTGATTCCAGGAAATATTTTTACATTTATGTGCCGGCAGATCCACCCCCTGCTCCAGATTGTCGCAGAACGGACAGAGATAATAGTAGCTCATCGGTTTTCTTTCGTTGCCCAGATCCAGGTACTGTATCGAGGCCGCCGCTTCTCTGCTCATATAGATATTGTACTCTTCAATGGCTTCTCCACAATCCGCACAATAGGCTTTCCAGCCGGAATAATAATACTGCATGCATTTTTGTCTGCCAAAAGATACCCCGTGCCAGTTTTTTCCGGTATATCCATTATGAATACACTGTCCCGGCCGGTGGACCACTTTCCAATATCTCACTGGGATTTCTCCATACCGTTTCTCTGTATAAATATGTTCTCCCACTGCCGGATCTCTCAGCGAAGAAGGAATCTGCGTATACACAGTGGTGCTGTCATCCCGGGCATACCACACATAATTCCGGTCTCCTGCGCAGGTTGTAAATGCACGTCCATCCGGACTGAAAGAAACATAAGGACTGTTGTAAATGGTCTTTTTCGCTGCTGCTTCCGACTGTATCGAAAACAGGAGCGCAATTCCCAGCACGAGTAATCCTGCCAGATATCTCCCATACCGCATTCTCATTCCTCCTGCCTATCCGTATCCTCTGCCTTGACCACACGCAAGGAGCCCTGTGCCAGTGCAGCATAAAAGTCCGCCACCCTTTCTTTTTCCATATAGATATTTACTCTCTGTGCCGGAGTTGTCCCATCATCACCGCCGATTGCAGCTCCATTCCGGTCAAACACCTGTTGGACAAACACATTTTCCCACAACAGTTTCCCGTTTTGTTCCTCTTCCTCCTGTTCCACACAATAAATATGGATCCTGTCTCCGGCACGCAGGACACCTCCCACTACCTGGTACAGATCTTCGGCGCGGAATCCGGCTATAACAGGTTCCCGCATCTGCTCTGTGATCTCCGACAGTTCCCGCAGCATGCCTGTAGTCAGTACCATCCCCTGTTCCACTCCATATGCCGCTATTCTTCCGCTTGCCGCCTCTGTGCTTTTCAGTGCAGTCTCCGGCACAATTCTTTTGTCGATTTCCATGACTGTAATATACTGCTCTGCATTTTCCGCGGAGATTTTTTCTCCCCTGGGAATTGCCGCCGTTACCACGCATACCTGTTCTTTTTCGTATTCCGTAAGCACTCTCTTTTCTGTCTGCAGCAAAAAAACAAATACTGCCATAGCCGCCACAAACGCTGCCAGGATACTTCCGTTCCAGATTCTATTCTTCCACGCCTGACTCATCTTCCGTTTTTTCATTCGTTTCCTCTCCCATATATTCACTGACCACATCTACCAGCTTACTTTTTTCAGCAGTTACTGTAATTCCCAGAAAACCTTCCACCGGATATGTGATCTCACTGTACACACCGGTATTCTCAATGGTCTGTCCCCCCGGAGTCCTCACTTCTCCCAGGGTTCCTTCCCATTCCAGGATCCTTCCGTCACCGTTTCGTTCCCACACCTGCACTTTTGTTCCCGTGACATTATAGATAATGTAATTTCGTATCTCTACCTTTCCGGAAATCAGCTTGTGACCTACTGCTTCATAATTTTCATTTAACCCCAGATTTTCACGGACAGCAGAACAATATCCCGCATACGCCTGTTCCTGATCTGTGATATGTACCTTATGTGTGCTGCCATACTCCCGGATGTCAATGACTGCCGATGCCAGATTGGACAGTGCCAATGCATCTTCCAGATACCGTGCGGATGCCTTGTACATTGCCAGTTGCAGCTGCATATACAACAAAATTGCCAGAAACAGTATCAGAAACAATCCCAGCACCCAGGAAACCTGTCCGCTTTCTGCTTTTCCTGTCTCCTGCCGGTTCTCAGTTTTTGGCAGTCGATACTCTCTTTTCCCGTATTTCATAATGTCCGCCCAGCTTTCCGTGAATCTGCAGGATAATGCGTTCCCCATATCCTGCAGGTTCCAAAGTACTTCCCTCATAATCGATCTCTGTCAGTCCTGCCGTCTCCAGTTCTGCCGTGAGGTGTGCCTGCTCCGCCGGTTCCAGATATCCTACCGTTTCCATTTTCAGCAGATAGGCCCTCGCCAGCTGTCCTACATTCTCTTTTGCCTGGAGCAGCTGCACATTCTGCAGGTAGTTCAGCATCACTACCGTCAGTGCCAGCACACACATGCCCATCGTCAGCAGCTCTCCTATGTTCCCTGGCTGTTTCCCTCGTTCCGTCATCTTCTCTCCTATCCTATACCCCTGTCAGGATATCTGCCGCTTTGGTCTGCATCGCTGTTACAATGGTCTGTATAAACGTTGTCAGACTGTCCTTCATGACCACGCACAATAACAGTGCAATAATACACAGACCTACAGTGACCAGGATCCCGTCGATCCCCTGCTCCTGCCGTAAGGCATGTTCTTTTACTTTTCCCCAGATTCTCTGTAAATTCTTCATGTTTTGTCCCTTTCTTGTTTTGTTTTATTGGTATTTCAGAATTGCACCACTGCCCGGAACATATATCCCACACAGGCATATAAAATGATTCCCAGTACCGCCCCCAGCATTCCCAGCTGATAAAAAGTAATACTACGGTCCAGAGCACTTTTTTGCTGTTGAAGCACCGTAAGTTCCATATCCTTCAACTGCTCTCCCATGTCCTTCAACAGATCTACCGCCTGCCCCGACTCTCCTGCCTGGATCAGGGTAATGCACAATGCATCGATCTGACGGTTGTCAAATTTCTGTTGGAAGTCAGACAAAGCCGTAACCAGATCCGACTGTATGACCAGATCTCCGGACAGTTCCATCAAAGCCTGCTGTAATCTCTGCGTCCGTACGCTCTGGCAGCATTCCGTCAAGGCATCCGTTACATAGACTCCGGCACAGGTCTGTACCTCCAGTGCCTGATAGATCAGCTGCAGATCCGGCATCATCTTATGATTGTCCTGTCGGTTCAGGTACAGCAATAACAGTTCCGGCACATAATACAGTCCCATTGCCGCAAGCAGTGCATATCCCCAGCCGATAGATTCCAGTGTCAGTACTGCGCCAAGAGAAAGAAACAGGCGCATCAGCAGGTATTTTACCGGTGTAATTTTCTTCCCATAGTGAAATTTTGCACCGTTTTTCCTTAATTTCTTTTCTGTTCCGGTGACCCAGTTTTCATACCTTCGGCTCTCCCGCAGCATTCCGGTAAATTCCTCGCAGGCATGCAACACCGTTTTCGGCATTGTTCCCATACCCAGCCGGAACACAAAAATTCCTCCCAGCACCGCTCCCAACAGTTCGGGAATCCAGATAACTCTCCAGCTCATTCTCCACACCTCCCTGACTAGCGGCGAAAACCATACAGTTTCCGCAAAAACAGAAACAATATCAGTCCATAGACACCCACTGCAAGATGCCCCGGTAAAGTCCCGGACACTATTTTCCAGACCGACACATCGATCAGCCGGTCCACCGTCAGCAGGGCAAATACCGACATTCCCAGAAGCAATGCCATATTGATACCTGCCTCTCGAAGCATCCCTTTACGTTCCTCTTCCATACGCAGATACTCCCTTGCGGAACGTCTGCTGCTGTCTACCAGTGTGGTCAGATCTGCCATATAGCGGATACTGATTTCCAGATTTCTGGCCAGTTCCTTTATCTTGGGATGTTCTATTCGTTCTGCCATGGACAAAAGTGCCAGTGAACTATCTCCGGTCGTCTGTGCTTCATAGGCACATTCCTCCAGTGCTCCCTTTAACGGTTCCTCCACATAACGGCTCACCTGACCCAGAACCATGGTGATCTCTCCCGCTGTCAGGCTGTAATTTCCCAGGAAATTCAGACATTTCAGCAGATTTTCATTGGTCATCCGCAATTCTTCTGCCCGCAGCGTGCTCAGGAACAGATATTCCACTGCTCCGCTTATCATTATCCCCGATAAAGCTATCAGGAATTTTCCACTGCTCCCAAGCAATACTCCAAAGATCACCGTCATTCCCAGAAGATTTCCTGCGATCCATTTCTCCGGGGTGCACGCCGGAAATCTGCGCCGCATACCGCAATAACAGAGAAATTCTTCCACCCGGCAGATCCAGGTATTGTTACGCTGTAGCTCCTGCAGCTTGTGCCGGTTTTCCAACACCCGCAGTCTTGCCGACTGATCCATCCCTTTTTTCGTCCGGGACAGCAGGCTTTTTGCTGTCTCCACCCACCGTATCCTTCCAAACAGAAGCAGAAAACCCATAAATATTAAACAAAAGATCCATACGTATATGATCATAAGTTTCTCCTCTCATGTAATGGTCAAAACAATCTCTCATACTCCAGATTCTCTTTCTCCGCATTCCACCCCAGGCAGGCAAAGATTTCCTTCACCCGGTAATGTTCCATAAACACCAGGGTCTGAAAGCAGTCCATCATTTTCATTAATTCGTTGCGTGAATAACGACTGTCATACATTGCATAGTCCACGATCTTCTCCGGTGCCCTGTCCGCAGAGGGTGCATGTACCGTAGCCGCACAGATCTGTCCTGTATATGCCGCATTCAACAGATACAGTGCTTCTCCTCCCTTCACCTCACCTATGATAAAAAAATCCACATCCATCGTCAGTCCCGCTATGCTGATATGCTTTAAATCATAATTCACACTGCTTTCCGAGGTTCCCGGAAGCGAATGAAGGAACATCATATCCGGATGAAACAGTGTGGTCAGCTCATCCGCCTGCTGTGCCACCAGAATTGCCATATCATCCGGAAGCGTCTCCTTCAACGCATTTAACAGTGTGGTTTTACCGGAAGAATTTCCTCCGCAGATCAGGGTCGATCCCTGTCGGAACCTCTGCACCAGCAGTTCTGCCGTATTCCTGTCCAGCATCTCTTTCTCCACCAGTTCTGTCATCATGGGAAAACTCTTCGGCACCTTCCGGATACACAGATAAGGTTCGCTGTAGGTATTGACAATGGGCATGGATAAGGTAAAACGAAAGATAAAGTCCGGATGACTTTCTGTATCCGTAAACCGTTGGATCGCATTCAGGTTAGAAATATTCACCTGATTTCTGGTTGCCACATAATCAATAAACTGCCGGTACTCCTTCTCCGAAGCAAAGGCAATTCCGGCATCCATACGTTTTCCTTCTCTCTTGATCCGGATACAGTCATGACTCACCACCCGGATATCCGAAATGCTTTTGTCATCCATGAGCGGTGACAGTCTGGAATAACCGAAAATATATTGTTCAAATGATTTTAAAAGTCTTTTCCTTTTCGTTGCCGGGAAATGATAATATTGATCGATATGTTTTCCTGCCTCCTGCAGAAATTCCTCCTTGCCCAACACACCCTTTTTTACCTGGATCAAAAGCACCTGTTTCTGTGTGATAAAATCTTCTACCAGCCTCTGCAATTCTGCATCAGAGGCGGTTTCTTCCCTTTTGTTTTCTCTTTCCTCCATACATCCTCCTGTTGGTTTTTCTCAAAATAATCCATTTTGCACTAATTAATACATTATGTGATTCCTGGTCGAATATGACCTGATATTTAGAATTTTGACCTCGACTGACCTGTCGGGTAATATGCAGATTACTCCCTTCCGTGGCATCTGTCAACGCCTCCGGAACTATTTTCTCATTTTCGGAAGAATGGCCAAAGAAAAACCGCATTCTGTCAGGTTAATTTCAAAAAGCCCGTCAGAATGCGGTCTGCGCATTTGTCTATTTTGTCTTTGTCTATTTTGCCATATCCAGCTCCCGTTCCTGCTGCCAAAGCAGTTTGTCGAACTCCTCCACCGGCATCGGCCGGTAGAATAAAAAGCCCTGTACATCGGTACAATTACAGCCTAACAGGAACTCCTTCTGTTCTTCCGTCTCCACACCTTCAATGACGATATGTGCTCCCAGCTGCTGCAGCATGGCAATGGTATTGCGGATAATGATCTGACTCTTATCTTTCTCCAGATCCCGGATGAATTCCCGATCGATCTTAATCTCATCCAATGTCTGATTCTTTAACATGTTCATAGTAGAATATCCGGTACCGAAATCATCCATGGACACCAGGAACCCTCGCTCCCGCAGGCTTTCCATGCGGCGATACATACCAACCTCGTCCTCCAGGAATGCGCTCTCTGTCAGTTCCAGCGGAACATACTCCGGCAGAACATCATATTCCTCCCTGAGACGGAGCAGTGTCTCTGTCAGTTTCTCATCATACGCATGCAATCGGGATACATTGATGGAAACGGGAATAAGTGTCCGGCCTTCCTTACGCAGCTTTCCAAGATAAGCAAACACTTTCTCCCAGATATATTCATCTACATTGATGATAAATCCGTTTTTCTCCAGTACGGGAATAAACTCTCCCGGTGGCACCAGCCCCTTTTCCGGATGCTTCCAGCGCACAAGCGCCTCGCCTCCGATCACTCTTCCGTCCCTCATATCGACCTTGGGCTGCACATACAGCTGTAGTTCTCCGTTCTCCAGTGCGGACACGATATCATTTTCCACCTGGCGTTCTCGCATCTTCTGACTACGCATTTTTTCGTCAAATACTGCATATGTCCGATATACTTTGCCTTTGATACTGTTCATAGCCATCGTGGCGCAATCTTTCAGATAGCTGATGGCAGGGGCTCTCTCCGGTGAGATTCCGATTCCAAAGGATGGTTGTACACGGTAAGCGAACGGAAAGTCAGTTATCTTTTTTCTGATCTCCCGCACAATAATTTCCAGTTCCTCTACTTCCTCATAGCTTGTGCATAAGCAAAAGATATCTGCTCTGATATGGCAGGCATAGCTATCCGGCCTGTTATTCTCATACCAGTCAAAGCAGGACGCAATAAATCTTAGCAATCTGTCTCCTTCGTCTCTGCCGCAGAACTCATTCACAGCCTTAAACTGTACAATATCCATAATTATGACACCGTATTTTTTATCCGGCTGCTGCTTGATCATTTCACCGCACAGATAGAAAAAAGAATTGATATTATGCAGATTTGTCAGCCCTGTTCTGTTATTTTCTACATTTTCTTCCGCCATTTTTCTAAGAGAATACAGATATAATTCTTCTTTTCCGGCATCTGTTTTCTGCGGAGAAGATTCAACGATTTCCTCTTTTGCTTTCTGATATGTCATAGGCACCCTCCTCAAAACATAAATCAGTCCCGATGAATGCTTTTATTATACTTCATTTTGGTGATTTTTTCTACTATATGCCGATTTTTATTGTTTTTTTTAGGAAAAATGATATAATATGGGTGTCTGTAAAGTTATTTCAGAGAGGAGCGTACTTTATGTTTTTACTTTTAGCCGGCGGACTTTTGATCATCCTTTTGGCAGTAGTGATCGCCGTAGTATCCTCCGTGGTATCCGCAGTTGCGGCAGCTACCGACGATGCAGAAGACTGACATTCCGGACTTCGGACTGTCAGTTTTCTTCTCCCCGTTCGATTCTCGCCGCCAGGTCTTCTAAGTACATCCAGCGTTCCATTTTTTCTTCCAGCTGCTGTTCCACAGCCTCTTTTTCCTGTGTTAATTCATTGAGTTTCACAAAATCACTGGCATATTTTGAAAAATCTGCTTCCAAAGTTGCAATTTTATCCTCTAATGCTGCCATTTCGCCTTCAATGGATTCATAGTCTTTCTGTTCCTGGTAAGTGAATTTTAATTTGCGTTTCTGTCCGTTTTTCCAGTTTTTAGAAGTAGTTTCCTCATCGGCGTTCTTCGGCTGGGATGCTGCCGCCGTTCCTGTGCTCTCTGTGTTCCCCTCCGCAGCTTTCCTATTGGCATAATCTGTGTAACCGCCCTCATACTGCACCATGCGGGTATCCTCCAGGGCGAAGATCCTGCGAACAACACGATCCAGAAAATAACGGTCATGGGACACTACGATAACGATTCCCGGGAAGGTGTCCAGATAATCCTCCAGCACCTGCAATGTGGCAATATCCAGATCGTTGGTAGGCTCATCGAGAATCAGGACATTGGGTGCCCCCATCAGTACCTTGCATAATTGCAGTCTGCGCCGTTCTCCACCAGACAGTTTTCCCAGCTGTCCGTACTGGTCTTCTCCGGAAAACAGGAACCGCTCCAGCATTCTCGCTGCCGTGATCTGCCCGTCCTCCGTGGTGATATATTCTGCCACATCCCGGATATAATCAATGACTCTCTGCTCCGGATGCATCATGGTGTCGTCGATCTCCTGGGCATAATATCCCAGCTTCACGGTCTGCCCAATCTCAATATGTCCGCTGTCCGGAGCCACTTCACCCAGGATCATTTTCATCAGCGTGGTCTTACCACTGCCGTTAGGGCCGATAAATCCCACCCGGTCGTCCTTGCCGAACAGATAGGTAAAATCACGGATCAACACTTTATCGCCATAGCTTTTGGATACATTCTCGATCTCTACTGTGGTACGGCCCAGTCTGGATGCTGCGGAAGTCAGTTCCACTTTGCCGTCCGTCACGGGTCCCTTCACATTTTTCAATTCCTCAAAACGCTGTAATCTCGCCTTCTGCTTCGTAGAACGGGCTCTGGCACCACGCTGCACCCAGGCAAGTTCGTTCCGTAAAATGTTCAGACGCTTTTTTTCACTGGCCTGTGCCATCTCTTCCCGCTGCATTTTCAGTTCCAGATAGCCGGAATAGTTGGCATCATAAGAATAGATCTTCCCCTTGTCCAACTCCAGGATTCTGTCGGTAACGCTGTCCAGAAAATAGCGGTCGTGAGTAACCATGATCATGGCACCTTTTCTGCGGCGCAGCTGATCCTCCAGCCAGTCGGACATGGAATTGTCCAGATGGTTGGTAGGCTCATCCAATAATAAAATCTCTGCCGGAGACAACAGTACCGATACCAGTGCCAGGCGCTTGCGCTGCCCGCCGGACAGCTGCCCGCAGGGCTGATCAAATTCCGTAACGCCTAGCTTCGTCAGCATGCTTTTGGCATCCGTCTCAATGGTTCCGGCGTTTTCCTCCACGCGGATGCCCCGCAGCACTGCCTCCAGCACCGTCTCCTCCGGTGCAAACTCCGGATTCTGCGGCAGATAACGCACCAGACAGTGATTTGCCTTGATCACGGTGCCGTCATCGGCCTCCTCCAACCCGGCAATCATTTTTAACAAAGTAGATTTTCCTGTTCCGTTAATACCAATGATTCCAGCCTTTTCCCCTTCCTGCAGGAAAAAGGAGGCTCCATCAAAAATCTTGCGTACCCCATAACTTTTGCTAATATTATCAACAGTCAATATATTCATCTGTACTACCTCATATTTTCAGAATTAATTCTCTGGATGGCTTATCTAAACTTTTTTCTCAAAGAATCGTATCATTTTTCATGTGCTATGCTTTCTAAATGTAGTATACTATAAATAATCTATTTTAGGAAAGAAGGTTTTCGCATGAACTTAAAAGATGCTGCTGCGAATCTGAATCAAGCGCACCCGGAAGACATCCTTCATCCCCTCTATACTCCTTGGGGTGAAATGATGATGCGCTCCGGTTCCTATGACGATATCCTGTCGGAATATCCCCGTCCGCAAATGAAACGAACGGATTACCATACGCTGAACGGTCTCTGGGAATATGCTTTTGCGCCCGCAGATGGGAGTAGTTCTTCGGAAGATTCTGCGTATTTTACCGCTCAGGGTTCCATCCGGGTGCCTTTTTCGCCGGAAGCCCTGCTTTCCGGAGTTCACAGACGGCTGGAACCCACGGAGTACCTGTGGTACCACCGGGAACTTTCTTTTTCCACGGAAGAGCTTTCCCAAAAAGAGGAAAATATGCGTTGCATTCTGCATTTTGACGCGGTAGATCAGGAAGCAACCGTTTTTCTCGGCACAAAGAAGCTTGGCACTCACAGTGGCGGCTACCTTCCTTTTTCCTTAGACATCACAGAATATGTAAACGCAGATCCGGTATCCCTCTATGTAAAAGTCCGGGATCTGACCGACACCGGTTACGCCACCAGGGGAAAGCAGACCCTGAACCGCGGCGGCATGTTCTACACCGCCCAGAGCGGCATCTGGCAGAGTGTCTGGTACGAATGGGTTCCGAAAAACTATGTGATCAATTATAAGATCACCCCGGAGTACAACAAGGCTTCCGTAACCTTCGTTCTGTGTTCTCCGAAGCCGTTCAACCATCTGGAATTCCGGATAAGTGCCCCCTCCTGCGACGGAACCCTCGCACAGGAAAATACCGGTTCACTCACGCAGATGCGTGTACGTAAAATTTCTGAGCAACAGGATTCCTTTGGGCTCACGCATACCACGGTTGTGCTTTCTTTTCCCGCCAGCGTCACCTATTCTGCAACGGATCCTGCTGATGCACCGGAGCCGGTAAATTTCAAGTCTTGGAGCCCGGAACACCCCTGGCTGTATCCTTTTACCTTGAACGCCGATGAGGATACCGTGGATGGTTATTTTGCCATGCGATGTTTCTCAGTCGAAAAGGATTCCAAGGGAATTTTGCGGTTTTGTCTGAATCACAAGCCCTATTTTCTCCATGGGATCCTGGATCAGGGCTACTGGTCCGACGGGCTGATGACTGCTCCCTGCGATGAGGCTTTTGTCTATGATATCAGCCTCGCAAAAGGGCTGGGCTTCAATATGCTCCGGAAACATATCAAGCTCGAGTCTCTGCGCTGGTATTATCACTGCGATCGTCTGGGCATGATCGTATGGCAGGATATGGTCAGCGGCGGCTCTACCTATCATATGCCCTGGGTATGCTATATGCCCACACTGTTCCCCCACATGTCCGCCCACACGAAGGATAATCATTATGAGCTGTTCTCCCGTGGTTCGGAAGAAGGCCGGAAAAGCTGGGAACAGGAATGTCTTGACACCATAGATCATCTGTATAATGTCCCTTCCATCGCCGCATGGGTGCCCTTCAACGAAGGCTGGGGACAGTTCGATGCTGCCCGTATTGCGAAAATGGTGGCAAAAAAAGACCCCACCCGTCCGGTAGACCATGCCAGCGGCTGGTTCGACCAGAAAGGCGGGGATTTCCGCAGTATTCATAACTACTTCCGTCCGTTACAGGTAAAATTGGATGGAAAAAGGGCTTTCGTTATCTCGGAATATGGTGGCTACGCCTGTCACATCGACGGGCATTCCAGTGTGGACCGGGTCTACGGATATCAGAAATATGACACCCCGGAGGAGATGGCTGCTGCCTTGAAGCAGTTATTTTCCAGACAATTATTTCCTCTGATCTCAAAGGGCTTGAGCGGTGCGGTATATACGCAGCTCTCCGATGTGGAAGAAGAGGTGAACGGTCTGGTGACTTACGACCGGCGTATCGTCAAACTGCCTGTGGGACATCCGTTTGCGGCACCATCCTCTTTTGCAGCACCTTACTCACATGGAAATAAGCCGGAATAAGGAATGCATCCGCCATGATCCAGGCAATGGGACTGCCCAGGCATACCCCGGTGAAGCCGATGATTGGCACCAGTCCAAAGCCTGCCAGGGATCTGGCGATCATTTCGAAGACACCTGCTAAAATGGCGAATTTCGGGAAACCCATACCCTGGATCAGGAAACGGACAATGTTCACCAGTGCAAGCGGAATATAGAATGCCGTATTCCATAACAGGAAAGCACACACGTTGGCAATGATCTCTGCCTCGCCGCCGTCCACGAACAGCTGCGCCAGCGGACCGCCGAAAAATACTGCAATCAAAAATGCGATCACAGAGTATCCTGCCCCCAACAGTACACAGGATTTAAGTCCCTTGCCAAGACGGTCCAATTTACCGGCTCCCACGTTCTGTCCACCGTAGGTTGCCATAGTGGAACCCATGGCATCAAAAGGACAGGCTAAGAAGTTACCGATCTTGCCGCCTGCAGTCATGGCCGCAACTGCCGCAGAACCTAAGGTATTGGCTGCAGTCTGTAAGATTACGCTGCCAATGGCGGTAATGGAATACTGCAGCCCCATAGGAACTCCCATGCCGCACAACACCATCATCATATGTCCGTCCACTTTCCATTCTTCCCTGTGGATTCGCAGGATCTCGAATTTTTTCACCATATAGACCAGACATGCCACACCTGAGACTCCCTGGGAGATCACCGTTGCCCAGGCTGCCCCCGCCACGCCCATGTGCAGGGATATGATAAAATACAGATCCAGCACAATATTAATAATGGAAGACAGCACTAAGAATACCACAGGAGTCTTGCTGTCGCCGGTTGCACGGATCACACCTGCCACGATGTTGTACAGGAATACCGTGGGAATACCGATAAATATAATGAAAATATAGTTATACGCCCCATCAATGATGTTGGCGGGTGTCTTCATCCATACCAGAATGTCCCGGCACAGGATCGCCGTCACCACGGTCATGATGACGGAAAAGGCAAGTCCCAGCCAGGCACAGTTGGCCACATATTTGCGCATGCCCACATAATCTCCGGCACCGAATTTATGGGACACGGGGATGGCAAATCCATTGCAGACACCCATGCAGAAACCGATGACCAGGAAGTTGATGGAGCCGGTGGAACCCACTGCTGCCAGATCATCCACGCCTAAGAAACGTCCTACGATCATGGTATCTACCAGATTATAGAACTGCTGGAATAAAAATCCGAATAATAACGGCACAGCAAAGCTGATGATAAGTTTCATGGGGCTGCCTTTTGTCAGATCCTTTGTCATGATAATATCCTCTCCATTTTTCAAATCAACCGCAAGCACTGAATTTATCAGTGTTTCCTGTTATTTCTATCGTTGAGAGTATATACGCGGCGCTCCAAAAAAGCAATATCTTTTTTTGCACATTTTATGTTTTTTTGCTATACTCTTTTTGTCATTTTTTTACAAGCATTGTTATTATGAGAGGGGAATTGTCATGAACGAATTTTTGAAATATCTGAAAATGATACCTGTAATTATCTATCCTTATATTTATGTATTGATTCTTGCTGTCTTCTTCCTGTTTGTAGACGTACTGCCAGAGGATACCACGGATATCTCCCTGCTTGTCCTGCTTATCATCGCAGTCATCTATAACCTGTATTCCTTTGTCATCGTAATCGTCAATGCGGTACAGACCGCCAGGGGAAAATTGACTGCAGGGCAGGCTGCCCGGATGAACCTGATCATCAAAGGAATTCAGATTCCTGCTTATATCATGCACTTTATCCTGGGTTTCATCGGACTTGCCATGAGTGTCTGGGGCATCGGCTTTCTCCTGTGGGCAGTACTCATTGATCTTTTGACGATCCTGCTCACCGGCATCAGTTCCATCGGCTGCAGTATTCGCATGCGCAAAGAAAGGCTTGTCTCCCTGCCGGGTGCCATCTTCATGGGGATCGGATGTTTTATCTACTGTGCGGATGTGGCGATCGCCATTGTGTATGTTGTGAAAGCCCGGAAGAAATCTCCTGCTAAATAGAAAGTTAGTAAAGAAATGCTATCAAATCCCCGTAGCCCTTGGCAGGGTATAAGAAACGCGGCACGCTCGCGCTCTGTCGCAGAGCGTAGCGGTACATAAGCGGTCACAATACGACCGCAATGCGTCCCTTGGGACGCTATGGTACCGACGTCTGCTTACGGCACTGCTTATTCTTATACCCAGCCGGGGCTACTGGTTTTTTTGAAAGCTTTCCAAAACGCAGAACTCCCGGCGTATGCGGTGCCATGTCGAAGATGTTTGTCGGAGGATGTTGATATTTTCTAGAAAAGTGCTGAAAGGCAGGGGGAAAGCGGACACGATGTCCGCGTCAGCCGATTGTCGACATGGATGTCGACTGTAGGCGGCCCCGTCATGACGAGAACTACTCATCACTTTTCGTAGAAAATTCACATCCGGAGACCTTACATCGAGACATGTGTATCGCATGCTCCGGGAGTTCGTGGATTTTGCCAATGTATTTAACTAACTTTCCAGTTACTTAAGTTCTTTTTATGCGAAAGGATTCTCGGTCGGATACAGCATTCCCTTCGGCTGATTGAAATTCAGATCCTCTACAGGTACGCCGATGTATTTGAATACTTCGTACAGAGCCTTGCCGAAGTGTCCGAAAGCAACAGCACCGTGGTGAGGGAAGTTCTTCTCGATCAGTACGTGACGATAGAAACGTCCCATTTCGGGGATAGCGAAAATACCGATACCACCGAAGGATCTGGTAGCTACAGGAAGTACTTCACCCTGTGCAATATATGCGCGCAGCTTGTTGTCTGCGGTAGACTGCAGACGATAGAAGGTGATGTCTCCGGGAACGATATCTCCTTCCAGAGTACCCTGGGTCACCTCTTCGGGAAGGGTTCTTGCCATGATCATCTGGTACTTCATGTTGCAGGAGGTCAGCTTCTTGGAGTTGGTGTTACCGCAATGGAATCCCATGAAGGTGTCATTGTGGGTATAGTTGAATTTACCCTTGATGGACTCTTCGTACATATCATCGGGAACAGTGTTGTTGATATCCAGCAGAGTTACGGTATCTGCGCTGACGCAGGTTCCGATGAACTCACTTAAGCAGCCGTAAATATCTACTTCACAGGATACGGGGATGCCCATACCGGTGAGACGGCTGTTCACATAGCAGGGTACGAAACCAAACTGGGTCTGGAATGCAGGCCAGCACTTTCCGGCAATGGCTACATACTTACGATATCCTCTGTGAGCCTCGATCCAGTCTAACAGTGTCAATTCATACTGAGCCAGCTTAGGCAGTACTTCGGGCTTATGGTTGCCTGCCCCCAGTTCTGCTTCCATCTCTTTTACCTTAGCGGGGATTCTCTCGTCTCCATCATGCTTCTTGAAGGCTTCGAACAAATCCAGTTCGGAGTTCTCCTCGATCTCTACCCCCAGATTGTACAACTGCTTGATGGGTGCATTACAAGCTAAGAAGTTCAAAGGTCTGGGGCCGAAGGAAATGATCTTCAGATCACTTAAGCCCACAATAGCTCTTGCGATAGAAATGAACTCATGCAGCATATCTGCACATTCCGCTGCAGTTCCTACGGGATTCTCGGGGATATAAGCTTTTACATTACGAAGCTTTAAGTTGTAGCTTGCATTCAGCATACCGCAGTAAGCATCGCCTCTGCCGCCTACCAGATCATTCTGGGTCTCTTCTGCTGCTGCAATGAACATTGCAGGACCGTCAAAATGCTTTGCCAGTAAGGTCTCGGAAATCTCGGGGCCAAAGTTGCCCAGATATACGCACAGTGCATTACAACCTGCCTTCTTGATGTCTTCCAGAGCCTGTACCATATGGATCTCGCTCTCTACGATACATACCGGGCACTCATAGACACTGTCTGTTCCATACTTCTCAGTATAAGCCTTCATCAGAGCTTTTCTTCTGTTCACGGAAAGACTCTCGGGGAAACAGTCACGGCTGACAGCCACAACGCCAATTTTTACTTCGGGTAAATTACTCATTTTGTAATCCTCCTATTTTCGTTTTCTTTTTCTCTACACCATTTATTTTACCGCCGTCATACATCCATGCAGGGGATTCCGGCGTTCAAATCTTTTTATTCTGCCACCATTATTTGCTGACATCCAGATTCTCTCCAACAAGCCCGAGGAAGCTTCCCTCTGAAAGTCCACCCTCCGCATGGCCGATCAGCCATTTGTTCGTAGCGGCAAGCAACGCATCCTCGCTGGGTGCCTTGCCCTGCTCCACCTTCTGATGTGCTCCTTCTAACGGATAGTTAGTGCCCTGAGGTAACACGATGGCTACCTGGAATCCCTGTCCGTCTACTCCACAGGGAGCATAATGCAGAGAAGTTGCGAAGACCTCTACACCGGTTCCGGCCGGTACTAAAAATGCTTCCATCTTAGAAGTATCGTAGGTAAAATCTTCTGCCACATCCGCTAACAGCCCCAGGATCAGGATAGCATCCGTTGCTGCCACATTAATTTCGGAACTTCTGTGATATTCCACGGCATTCAGTTTGGAATTATGGCCATTGCAGTAACCGATCTGTACAGGCATTTCTCCGTATGTGATGGTCTCCAGTTCCTTTTTCACAGGTAATGCTTCCAAAGCATTGATCCCGGGCTCGTACACCACGCCGTCAGGAACCGGAGTCTTTTTCATTTCTTCCACCAGCTGTGTAAAATCCACATTGGTGATCACTCTGCCATACTTACGAAATGCAGGATCTTTTACAGATAAAATATGCATTCTACTCTACCAACCTTTCTCTATTATAGCTCAAACTTAAAATTACGAGGTTCATTTTATTATGTTGTTGTTTGATTTTTCTACGCGTTATTTAATGATCTCAAACAGCGGTCTGCATGCCGGATAGATCTGGCGGAATTTCTGATAGCGGTCTTCATATTTTGCCACCAGTTCCGGATCCGGTTCTACCGTTCCGGTGACTTTGACGAACTTCTCCGCGATCTCCTCCACACTTGCATATTCCCCACAGGCTACTGCCGCCAGCATGGCACCGCCCATGGCCGGTCCTTCTTCGCTTTCTATCACATCCACCTTCAGATTCAGGATATTGGCGATCATCTTCTTCCACAACGGGCTCTTGGCTCCGCCACCGCAGATCTTGGTCCGCTCCAGATGGATTCCCAGAGATTTTGCCACCTCCAGTGAATCACGCAGTGCAAATGCCACGCCTTCCAGTACCGCCTGCGTCATATCGGCTCTGGTGGTATCCATGGTCATTCCGATAAAAGTTCCTCTGGCATTGGGATCATTATGGGGAGAACGCTCGCCCATGAGATACGGCAGGAAGTAGACATGATTTTCTCCCAGCTTCTCAATCTGCGCCTGTTCTGCGGCATAATTCTTCGTTCCGATGATCTCATCCATCCACCATTTATTACAGGAAGCGGCACTCAGCATGCAGCCCATGAGATGGTAATGTCCGTCTGCGTGGGCAAAGGAATGCAGGGCATTGTGCTGATCTACTCCGAAATGATTGGAGGAAATAAAGATTGTTCCACTGGTACCCAGGGAAATATTACACATATTGTCTCCTACAGTTCCGGTACCTACAGCGGCGGCCGCATTATCCCCGGCTCCCGCCGCTACCACAACATTTGCGGGAATCCCCAGTTCGTCTGCCACCTCCGGCAATACGCAGCCCACCTTTTCATAACTCTCATAACAAGTGGCCAACTGCTCTTCTCTCACTCCGCAGATCTCACACATTTCCTTCGACCAGCAACGGTTCTTCACATCAAACAATAACATTCCGGAAGCATCTGATACATCCGTACAATGTACGCCGGTCAGACGATAAGCTATGTAATCCTTCGGCAACATGATCTTTTTGATCCGTGCGAAGTTCTCTGGCTCATTCTTTTTCACCCAGAGGATCTTCGGCGCGGTAAATCCGGTGAAAGAAATATTCGCAGTGTACTCAGACAACTTCTCTTTGCCGATCACATTATTCAGATAATCGCATTCCTCTGTGGTTCTGCCATCGTTCCAGAGGATGGCAGGGCGGATCACCTGATCCTTCTCATCCAGAATGACCAGTCCATGCATCTGTCCTCCGAAGCTGATGCCTGCCACCTGGCTCTTGTCCGCATCTTTCAAAAGCTCCCGGATGCCCTCCATAGTCTGTTCATACCAGTCCTCCGGCTTCTGTTCCGACCAGCCGGGATGTGGGAAATACAAAGGGTATTCCCGGGATACAATATTCCGGATGTTCCCTTCACTGTCCATTAAAAGCAGTTTTACCGCCGAAGTGCCCAGATCGATTCCAATATATAGCATGAATCTTCCTCCTACGTTTGTGTTGTGATCCATTTTCGTTCCTTTTCGTGCCCGTGCACGTTATAGTCTTATCATAACTGTTGTGAAAAAATTTTTCAAGTAGAAGTTTTTATGTTTTCAGTATTTTTTCACTAAAAAGTGAAGATGGAATTTCATCATTCATCATCCATTCAGCGTGCCCGGACAAATTCTGCACTTTCGTTGACGTCCCTCTGGAAATATGATACCTTTATAACCAGATACTTGGAACAGATATTACGGAAAGGCATGAGTATTCTATGGCAACCATCAAAGAAATCGCCGCATTGGCCGGAGTATCCCGCGGCACTGTGGATCGCGTCTTAAACGATCGCGGCGCAGTAAACCCGGAGACCGCCGAAAAGATCAGAAAAATTGCAAAAGAGCTGGACTATAAACCCAACCGCGCCGGTCTCGTTCTGGCAGCGCAGAAAAAGCGGCTGAAGCTGGGTGTCATTCTATTTTCCACCGGGAATCCTTTTTTTCAGGATGTTCTGGCCGGAATCAATGAAAAGGCGGAAGAGCTGGCAGGTTACAACTGTACCGTGATCACCAAACAGATTTCTTTCGGTGTGGAGGCCCAGTTACAGGCAGTCAAAGAGCTTCTTGCAGAAGAAGTGAGCGGCATTGCCATGACCCCTTACAACGACGAACGGATCCGCGACTGCATCAATACTTTATACGAGCAGGGGATTCCCGTGGTCACGCTGAATACAGACATTGAAAATTCCAGACGTATCGCTTATGTCGGCAGCAACTACACCCGCAGTGGTGCCACCGCCGCCGGTCTTCTGCAATTGATGACCTCCGGCACGGTAAACGTGGGTATTGTCACAGGTTCCTCCAACATTCTCTGTCACACAGAGCGCATTGCGGGATTTCTGAAGACATTAGAACCTTTCTCTGACCGGATCCGCGTCGTGGATACCGTGGAGATCCACGATGACGAAGTGGAAAGCTACGAAAAGACAACGACACTTCTGTCAAAGCACCCGGAGATCAATGCACTGTTCTTCGCCGCCGGCGGTGTCTACGGAGGCTGCCGCAGTGTAGAGGCTCTGGGTAAAAAAAAGGCGATCCGGATCATCGCTTTTGATCTGGTCCCCACCACACGCCAAATGCTGGAAAATGACACCATTGCCGCCACCATCTGCCAACAGCCGAAAATTCAGGGAAGCAACCCTCTTTCCCTGCTGTTTGCCTATCTGACGACCGGCGAAAATCCGGAAAAAGAATACAATTATGTAGCGGTAGATATCCGGATCAAAGAAAATATCTAAATAATTCTTCCGACACTCTTGTCATTCACAACATATAGTACTATAATATACATATTATCTACGAAATGTTGTTTTGAGGGGTACAAAAGCGGGGGAGTCTTTGATCCATGAATTTATCTGATCTGAAAAGAAATGCATATATGTTGCGGGGTTCCGATGCAAAACGTGGCTACATGCGCTGGTGGCATTCCTTCCAGGGCATTTGTCCCACGACGCAGGAAACCCGCACTTTTTTTGTAGAATACAGCATTTTAAATCCGGCTCTCGGTACTTCCCAGCCTATTTTAGGTCAGCATCCCTACTATAAACGTCATGGTCTGAAACCATCTTATCTCTGCATAAAAGCCGGTGTATTCCCTGAGCCGGGAGATAGCGGGCTCCAGCTTCGGGCATATTATCCCCTGACCTCTCTGCAGGTGGCCCAGGATCCCTTTTACATGCAGTTTGAGGATTGTGTCTACAGCGAAAACCGGATCAGTGGTTCGATTGATATCTCCGATGAGGTTGCAAGACATCGCTCTCTTATGACCGATGCGGGCAGTTTTATCTGGGATCTGGAAGTGCATAAGGCGGTTGCCTGTCATACCGGCTATATTGCCAATGCTTTTTTTACCGCGGTTCATGCCCTGGAAAGTTTCTGGCATGGGGAAGGTATCCGTACCTTTTTCCGTGGGACCGTCATTTTGAACGGTGTCACCTACGAGGTAGCTCCCGAGACATCCTACGGCTATGCGGACAAACATTGGGGCCGCAGTTACAACCAGCCCTGGCTGCAATTTGCTTCCGGCCACCTGATCAGTGAGAAAACCGGGCGGGAATTGAAGCATTCGGCTCTGGCCATCGACGGCTGTTGTCCGAAATTTCTCTTTTTCCCCATGCGACGCAGGATTCTGATGCAGCTGACCTATACCGGGGAAGATTTCGAGTATCATTTTGGCAGACCTCTTACACTGTCCCGCTGCAAGTGGAAAGTGAAAGAGACCAACAAACGTTTTATCTGGCATTTCAAAGCCCAGAACCGCACTTCCGTTGTACGGATCTCCGGAAGCTGCAGCAAAGAGCAGATGATGCCGTTACTCTATGAAAGTCCTGACGGAAAAGTATCCGACATTCCTCTCTGGGAAGGCGGCAATGCAACAGGCACCATAGAACTATACCGGAGAATCGGCGGTTCCCTGGAATTGATCGATCGTCTGCAATTTGAAAACGGATTATGTGCTTATCAGCGTTCCTGATTTTCGTCCGGGGAATAAAAGATAACTGCAATTTAAAAAGCTGTTGCCACAGATCACTCTGTTGACAACAGCTTTTGTTGTTTATCCCTATGCAGCTTAGATTGCCTCTTCCGGCTCCTCCAATGCTTTTTCGTAACTCTCCAGGATCACCCTTTGCAAATTCTCTCTGGTGGAAGAATTGATGGGATGTGCGATATCCCTGTATTCCCCGTCCGTTGCCTTCTTGCTCGGCATTGCAATGAACAATCCCTTTTCACCTTCGATCACCTTGATATCATGTACGACGAATTCATCATCCAGTGTAATGGATACGATAGCTTTCATCTTGCCTTCCTTGGTGATCTTACGAACACGTACATCTGTAATCTGCATTTGCTAACCCCCTTGGTGTTATCGTGATCCCTACGCATTTCTCCGCCCTGCAGGCTCTCGAAACGCTACAGATATTCGTATTCCGGGCTATCGCCCTACTTACTCATATCTGTTAGATTCCCTAATGACCACATTGCCCTGCCTGCAAGCAGTCTCGCAATGTAGTCATTGAGAATCCGGATCACTTAGATCACGTATCGTTCATTCCTCTCAACTACGATCTTAACTTCGCCTTCTCCCACAAAGTACGAATTTGCACGGATCGTGTCACGGCTCTCTACAATACAGTTTTCAATATGCGTGTTATCTCCAATATACACATCATTGAGGATAATGGAATTCTTGATCACACAATTATTGCCGATATAGCTCTTCTTAAAGATCACGGAATTCTCTACCACACCGTTGACGATACATCCACTGGATACCAGGCTGTTACGCACCTGGGAACCGGGATTATATTTTGCGGGAGGCAGGTCATCCACCTTGGAATATACGTCCGGATACTGCTTGAAGAAATAGTTTCTCACATCTGCTTTCAAGAAGTCCATATTGGTGCTGTAGTAATCATCCACAGATGCGATATTTCTCCAGTAATCCTTGATCTTGTATCCATAGATTCTCTTCAGATCCTTGTAACGGATCAGGATATCTCTTACGAAATCGTAGCGGTCTTCCTCAGCACACTTCTCGATCATCTCGATCAGCAGTCTGCGTCGAACCACATAAATACCACAGGAAATGGTATTGGTCTTCGCCTGTAAGGGCTTCTCCTCGAACTCTTCGATACGACTTTCCTCGTTCATGCGAATCGTACCGAAACGCTCTACATTCGTACCAGCTTCCATATCGCGGCAGACTACAGTGATATCTGCTTTTTTCTCGATATGGTATTCCAGCACCTTATTATAATCCAGCTTGTATACACAGTCGCCGGATGCGATAACTACATAAGGCTCATGGCTGTCCTTCAAAAACTGCAGATTCTGGTAAATTGCATCTGCGGTTCCTCTGTACCAGTTGCTGTTCTCTGCTGTTACAGCGGGAGTGAATACATATAATCCACCCTGTTTACGTCCGAAATCCCACCATTTGGAAGAATTCAGATGCTCGTTCAGACTTCTTGCATTGTATTGGGTAAACACTGCCACCTTCTGAATATGAGAGTTGGTCATATTACTCAGTGTAAAGTCAATACTGCGGTAGCTGCCTGCAATCGGCATCGCACATATAGCTCTCTTCTGGGAAAGTTCCCGCATCCTGTGATTGTTACCGCCTGCTAAAATAATTCCAATCGCTCTCACTGCTATTCACCTGCCTTAATTAATGTTTTGCCGCTTGCGAGCTGGGAATCCTCATAATCTGCAGCAGCTGTCACTCCGGATATCACTGAGTTTTTGCCTACGCTGATACCGTCAGGAATCACGCTCTTCTCACCGATGGTTACAAGTCCGTGGTTGTAAATATGAGGTGCCGTATCGTTCTCTGCTTCTTCACCGACACCTAATTTTACCTGATTACCTACCACAACATTCTCTGCGATAATCGCCTTGTTGATCTCACATTCTTCACCGATCTGGGTCTGGTTCATGATAATGGAATCCCGGATCACGGTTCCCTTACCGATCGTAACACCACAACCGATGACGGAATTATATACTTCTCCATAGACCTCGGAGCCTTCACCGATGATACTGCGCTCTACCACACTGTCGGCAGCAATATAATCAGGGGGCTGGATCTCGCTCTTGGTATAGATCTTCCAGTATTCCTCATACAGGTTGAATTCCGGTACGATATCGATCAGTTCCATGTTGGCTTCCCAATAGGAACTCAAAGTACCTACATCCTTCCAATAACCGGTGAACTCATACGCATACAGCGGAGCCCCCTTTTCATGGCAGTAAGGAATGACATGCTTACCAAAATCCAGTGCCGGCTGATCTGCCATAGCGATCAGTGCTTCCTTCAATGTCTTCCAGTTAAATATGTAAATACCCATACTTGCAAGATTGCTTCTGGGATGTTCCGGCTTCTCTTCAAATTCGGTGATGCGATGGTTCTCATCTGCGATCATGATACCGAAACGGCTGGCCTCCTCCATGGGAACAGGCATTACCGCAATAGTAACTTCTGCATTGTTGGCCTTGTGGAAATCCAACATCACTTCATAATCCATCTTATAAATATGATCTCCGGAAAGGATCAGCACATACTCTGGATTATAGCTCTCCATATACTCCAGGTTCTGATAGATCGCATTCGCAGTACCGGTATACCATTCACTGTTGGTACTCTTCTCATAGGGAGGCAGCACGGTCACTCCTCCGATATTACGATCCAGATCCCAGGGAATACCGATTCCGATATGGGTATTCAGTCTGAGGGGCTGGTACTGTGTCAGTACGCCTACCGTATCCACTCCCGAATTAATACAATTAGAAAGGGGAAAATCGATAATGCGGTACTTGCCTCCAAATGCAACGGCAGGTTTAGCAACCTTGGATGTCAAAACACCCAGACGGCTTCCCTGTCCTCCAGCCAATAGCATGGCTATCATTTCTTTCTTAATCATATCCTCACCTCTATCTAGCCTTCCACCTGTTGTAATAAATAGTCGCTTGCGGCTATTATCCGATGTATCCATCTGTCTCGAAAAAGTGCCTGCTCTTTCCTTCGGATGTGATAATCTGATTATAACACATTGCCAAAGGAAAGTGAATATTTATTACTAGGTTTTTTTGTCATTTTACGATTTTCATATCCATTTTTTACATAATTAGCTTATCTTTTGTAAGCTTTTTGTCAATTTATGCCAATCCCGTCTGGATTGGTTTTGCAAAAAATAGTAAACTTACACATTTTTTCAAAATCGTACCTATGGATTGTTTTTTTTCGTTCCTATGTATATAATGTTAATAATAAGGTAACTGCTCTGAATAGTTACATAATAAGCAATGCAACTACACTATATTAAGGAAGTGCCAATATGTATCAGATAGACTTTAATCACCCCTCGTCCATTTATTTTGTAGGTATCGGCGGTATCAGCATGAGCGGTCTCGCAGAGATTCTGAAGGATGCCGGCTTCCGTGTGTCCGGTTCCGACCGTTCCAAAAGCCCCCTCACCGAAACTCTGGAAAGAAAGGGGATCAATGTATTTTATGGACAACGTGCCGGGAATATTACCGATGATATCGATTGTGTCGTATTTACCAGCGCGATTCACAAAGACAATCCCGAATATGTCGCTACTATGGAAAAAGGGATCCCGCATCTCACCAGAGCGCAGCTTTTAGGAGAGATCATGCAGAATTACAAGACCCCTATTGCCATCAGCGGTACTCACGGCAAGACCACCACGACCTCCATGGTCAGTGAGATTCTGCTGCATGCCGGTACGGATCCCACTCTGTCCATCGGCGGAATGTTAAAAAGCATCGGTGGCAACATCCGTGTCGGCAGTACCGATCTGTTCGTTACAGAAGCCTGCGAATACACCAACAGCTTCTTAAGCTTTTTCCCCAGGATCGGTATGATCCTGAATATCGAAGAAGATCACCTGGACTTTTTCAAGGATCTGGAGGATATCCGGAATTCCTTCCATAAATTTGCAAAGCTTCTGCCCGCTGACGGCTGTCTGATCATCAACGGTGCCATTGACAGATTACAGGAGATCACAGGAGATCTGGACTGTCGCGTGATCACTTTTAATAAAGAAGCGGTCAACAGTGACGGGTCCGCTGCCGATTATTATCCCTCGGATATTACTTTTGACGAGTTCGGTCATCCTTCCTTTACTCTTCACCGGCATGGAGAAGTGTCCGGCAGTTTTTCTCTGCAGGTTCCCGGAGAGCATAACGTATGCAATGCCATTGCTTCCATTGCCCTGGCCGATTTGCTGAAGATCGATCGCGAGGTTACCGCTTCTGCCCTGCACGGTTTCACCGGTACAGACCGCAGATTCGAATACAAGGGCACCATCGGCGGTGTCACCATTGTGGATGATTATGCACATCATCCCACCGAGATTGCAGCCACCCTGCATGCGGCAGCGAATTATCCCCACAAGACCCTCTGGTGTGTCTTCCAGCCACATACTTACACCAGAACCAAGGCATTCATGAAAGATTTTGCCAAAGCCTTAAGTCTGGCAGACAAAGTCGTCCTGGCAGATATTTATGCTGCCCGTGAGACCGATACCCTGGGAATCAGTTCTGAGACGCTCCAGACAGAGATCCGGGCACTGGGCCATGAATGTTACTATTTTCCTTCTTTTGATGAGATTGAAAACTTTTTATTAGAAAATTGCATAAACGGTGACCTGTTGATAACTATGGGTGCCGGAGATGTAGTAAAAATCGGTGAAAACCTGCTTGGCAAATAGTTGTCCACATTATCCACAGGAAACACCGGGGATTATCCCCGTTTTCCCTGTGGATATTTTGTTGTTTTCCTGTGGATAATTTTCTGTCGGATTTTGGCGATAATCTGCCGATATATAGGGTTTTCTCGATACACCGTCTTTTGGCATCCACAATATCCACCGTTTCCACATTTTTATCCAGGAGTCCGAAAGTCCAGTGTTTACAAGGTTTTCCGGCAAATTGACTATTTCTTTTTCACAGGTCTTATGCTATACTTGGTCTTACTTTGAAAAAGGAACGATTTGTGAAAGAAGGTATTGTGTGTTATGGCACGGATAGCACTCTATAAAGATAATTATGCAGATTCTACGGTAGTATCCAATCTGTTTATTGATGAATATATGAAAGATGCCAACGACGCACAGCTGAAGGTCTATTTCTATCTGCTGCGCATGCTGAATGCGGAACAGGCTATCAGTGTGTCCGGAATTGCGGACAAGTTCAACCACACGGAAAAGGATGTGATCCGTGCACTGAAATACTGGGAAAAGCAGCAGATCCTGGATCTGGACTTCGATGATAATAAAACACTGGTAGGGATTCATCTTCGTGATCTGAGCACGCAGGCTGCTCCTGCCCCCCAGCATAATGTCCTGCTGACCTCCGGTCCTTCGCAGATGCAGAATACTCCCGCCGGAGTCTCTGTGATTCCTGCCGCTGCTATTCCGCAGGTTTCGGCTGCAGTTGTACCGACAACACCCCAGGAAACTGTCAACCCTTACGCAAAGCCGGCTTATTCTCTGGATCAGTTACGGGAATTCAAGGAACGGGAAGAGACCTCCCAGCTTCTCTTTATTGCAGAAGCTTATATTGGCAAGCCTCTGACTCCTTCCGAGATCAAGACGATCCTGTTTTTCACCGATGTACTGCATTTTTCAGAGGATCTGATCGATTATCTGCTACAGTACTGTGTGGAGCGCGGCAAGAAAGATTTCAAATACATAGAAAAAGTTGCTGTCAACTGGGCGGAAGAAGGAATCACCACCCCGAAGCAGGCGCAGAAATTCTCCACCCGCTACGACAGAAGCGTATATTCCATTATGAACAGCTTAGGACGCAGTACCTCTCCCACAGCGAAAGAACTGGAATTCATCAACCGTTGGACCAGAGATTACGGTTTCAGCACAGATATTATACTGGAAGCCTGTGAGCGCAGCTCTCTGGCTACGGACAAGCATCGCTTTGAATATGCGGAAGGAATCCTGAACAGCTGGAGACAGGCTAATGTACGCCACAAGGCCGATATTCAGCAGATGGATGACTCTTTCCAGAAGAAAAAGACTGCGAAGCCCGCTTCTTCCGGGTCCTCCAACCGCTTTACACAGTTTACCCAGAACAGCTACGATTTCGCCGCTCTGGAAAAGGAAATTTTAAGTAACTAATATTCAGATATTGAACAACCAGCAATGAGCAGATAAGGGGAACCGACCGTGTCACTGACTAACGCACAATACAATTCTATTATGAAGGGCTATGAGCAGACCAGAGACCGCAACCGTCACCTGGCAGAGCAGCGCCGCCGGGAAATTTATACAAAGCTTCCGGAATACGGAAGACTGGATGAGTCTGTCGGTGAACTTTCCGTGGCGCAGGCAAAGCTTTTATTGAACGGTGATGACGAGGCGCTTACCAGACTGCGTTCTTCTCTAAAGGAAATCTCCCGTCAGAAAAGAGAATTGCTCACGTCCGCCGGATACCCAGCAGACTATCTGGAACCCGTCTATGACTGCCCCGATTGCAAAGATACAGGTTATATTGACAGTGAAGATGGTCTTCGCAAAAAATGTCACTGTTTTCACCAGCAGGAACTGGATATTCTCTATGAGCAGTCCCATATCCGGGATATGATCGCTTCTGAGAATTTTTCCAACCTTTCTTACGAATACTATCAGGGCGATGATCTTACGCATTTCCGAAAATGCGTGGATGTCTGTCGCAATTTTGTACAAAACTTCAAACAAGACTACCACAATTTATTCTTTTATGGTACAGTAGGTACTGGCAAAAGCTTTTTGTCGGGATGTATCGCCAGTGAATTATTGCAAACCGGTCATTCCGTGATCTATTTCAGTGCTTCCGGGCTGTTTGATACTCTTGCCCGTTATGCCTTCGACAGCAGGGCAAAAGAAGCTCTCTCCGGATTCTACGAGGATCTGTATAACTGCGATCTGCTGATCATTGATGACCTCGGCACAGAGATGACCAATACTTTTGTAGCCTCCCAGCTGTTCTCCTGTCTGAATGAGAGACATCTGCGGAAAAACGCTACGATCATCTCCACAAATTTGAGTCTGGAGGAACTGCGCGACCGGTATTCAGACCGGGTATTTTCCCGTATCACCAGTCATTACGATCTGTGTAAGCTGACCGGCCCCGATATTCGTATGTGCAAAAAGCGTATGCAGAATACATCTGACAATTAATCATTTGTTTGTAACAGAACAGTATACAGAATCAGAAAGTGAGGATCACCCCAATGGCGAATCGTGAAGAAAAAAGAAATCTGGAGACTATCCCCGTCGGCTCTCTGGGCATTATTTCCCTGCCCGGCTGCAAGCCTTTAGGTGAGAAGGTAGACCAGTATCTTGTAAAATGGAGAGCAGAGAGAGAAAGCGAACACAAAGAGTCTCTGGCATTTGCAGGCTATCAGAGAGAATCCTATCTTCTGGATGCCAAAGTACCCCGTTTCGGTTCCGGTGAGGCAAAGGGACAGATTCTGGAATCCGTCCGCGGTACTGATCTCTATCTGTTAGTAGATGTCCTGAACTACTCCATGACCTATTCCCTGTGTGGCAACGAGAACCATATGTCTCCCGATGATCACTATCAGGATCTGAAGCGTATCATCGCAGCTGTCGGCGGTAAGGCCCGTCGTATCACTGTGATCATGCCCTTCCTGTATGAGAGCCGTCAGCACAAGAGAACTTCCCGCGAGTCTCTGGACTGTGCACTGGCACTGCAGGAGCTGGTAAGCATGGGTGTAGACAACATTATCACTTTCGATGCACATGATCCCCGTGTACAGAATGCCATTCCTCTGCACGGCTTTGAGACCGTACAGCCTGCATATCAGTTTATCAAAGGTCTGTTACGCAATGTAAAAGATCTGCAGCTGGATTCCAGCCACATGATGGTCATCAGCCCGGATGAAGGTGGTATGGGACGTGCCATCTACATTGCCAACGTTCTCGGTCTGGATATGGGTATGTTCTACAAGAGAAGAGATTACACCCGCATCGTCAACGGTCGTAACCCCATCGTAGCTCATGAATTCCTGGGTACCAGCGTAGAGGGCAAGGATATGATCATTATCGATGATATGATCTCCTCCGGTGAAAGCATGTTGGAAGTTGCCGCTGCTCTGAAGGAGCGTAAAGCCAACAAGATCTTCGTCTTCTCCACCTTCGGCCTCTTCACCAACGGTCTGGACAAGTTCGACAAGGCTTATGAGAACGGCATCATCGATAAGGTACTGACCACCAACCTCATCTACCAGACTCCGGAATTACTTCAGAGAGAATGGTACATCAACTGTGATATGAGTAAGTACATTGCTTACATCATTGATACTTTGAACCACGATTCTTCCATCAGCGATCTGTTGAATCCAAATGAGAGAATTCAGAATATCGTTGCAAAATAT
>NZ_JAOQJO010000005.1:112814-172368 GCF_025567015.1 Waltera acetigignens
CATTCCAAGCGCCGATAGCAACGCACCGATGATAATGCAGAAATCTGAGCAGTTGAATACGATCTTGCGGAACGCCTGCCATTTCACCGGGAAGCTCACATAATCCACCACATAACCTCTGCGAAGGCGGTCATAGGTATTGCTGAAGGCACCACCAAGCAACAGCGATAGTCCCAGTCGCAGCAAATTGTTGCCTCGATGTCCCAGACTCACGATAAAGACAACGGTCAATATCAGTGTAAACGCCAGTGAAACAACAGCCACCAGACGCCTTCTCTTCTGTCCGGCATTGAGCATCATGCCTTTGTTGTGATGCTTGCGGATCAGAAGTTTCCCCCTGCAGATCTCTCGTTCTTCCCGCTCGTCCACATGCGACTCTATATAATTTTTTAAGAAAAAATCTCCCCAGAAAATTCCTGCCAGTATCACAAGGCATACCACTGTCATATATTCCGCTCCTTTTTCACGCCGTCCGTATTTCCCCGTGCAATCCGCTCATTTGCGCTCTGCTTTCCGATTCTTTATCTTCAGAAACGCCAGAAGTGCCCCATACAATACTCCGGCCACAGGCCATACGACCCAGGTAATGTCCCAACGCATTGTCGGCAGGCTGATGGCCAGATAAAGCGCTGTCCAGACACACCAGTAAATTGCTGTCACATGCTCATACTTCCGGTTAACTGCCTTATTCTCCACAGTATAATCCCCCTCCTGAAGCAATTTCTGATAACCGCCCCAGATAATACCGGACCACACGAACAGCCATACAGCGATCGCCACTACAATGAGCAAAGCATCCGTAGCAAGGATTACCGCATAACCATTATTCCCGAAAAAAATAGATACTGCCAGCAACGGTACCACTCCCAGAATACACAATACAACACCCAGGGTTATGCAGATCCGGTAGGTTCCCGCAAATGTTTCTTTTGCTTTCTCCACGATTCCGGACACCCCATATTGCAATGTCAGCTTTTCTTTTTCCAGATATTCATATTTATTATACGGGATTCCGGTGAGAAGAAATACCGCTACCGCAACTACCACCATCAGTAACAGTACGATGAGACCGATTCCTCCTGCGACATTTTCTGTAACCGCTCCTCTTTTGGCACCTGCCATTCCCAACAACCACAACAATACAACAGGAGAGAGCACACATAAGGATACCGCCGGAGCAATCCGGGCAGCATATTTTTTCGTAGCTTCCAGAAACGTATTGGCTTCCTCCACCGTGATCACTTTGCCCTCTGTGATCTCCGGTGTCATTCCATCGGTGAATTCCGTCTCTTCCATTTCATCTTTTAATAGGTAATCCGTAGTAACTCCGAACAACTGGCTCATACTGACAATACGTTCCAGATCCGGGATTGAGGCTCCGCTCTCCCATTTGGATACAGACTGTCTGGAAATGTCCAGGCGTTCTGCCAGTTCCTCCTGGGACCACCCATATTTCTTACGCAACATTATTATTTTTTCTGACAGGATCATTTTCATTCTCTCCTTCTTTTATTAATGTTTTCTTGTGCACACATAGATCGTCGACATAGGAAAATCATAACAAAAGAGCCGGTTGACAACTACCAAGTGCCCTTGAAATTTTGTCAACCGGCAGTTGCGTTTCCGGATTTTTCTGAAATTTTCAGCAATATTACTGTACTTCACGGATCAGACAGTATTGCTTTAACGGGAAATTCTTCTCCATCACACCATATACCTTGAATCCAAATTTTTCATAAAATTCCACGTTTTTTGGATTATGAGTCTCCAGGGAGATCATCAGCTTGTGCTTCTGGGCATAGTCGATGGCTTCCTCCAGAAGCTCCGCTGCAATTCCGTGATGCTGCATGGTGGGATCCACTGCCAGATAAATGATGTGCAGCCGTTGGTTCTGATGCAGCTGATCCGTCCAGCTGGAATTCAGATAATCCTCACCCTTCATAAAATTCCGAAATGTCTTTAACGAAGGATCCTCCTTGATCAGATAGGAATCCGTCTGTAAAGCAGCCATGGCCTCTGTAAAATAGAACTGAAATACATTGTACGGCTCCGCTTCATCCGATACCACCAATACACTGTTCAGATCCGCGCTGTCTGCGAAGATCTCACAGGTCGCATAAAATTCATCCATGTCACATTTAAACAACTCCGGCATCAGATTTTTACGGACTTCCGGATCCGGAATCAGCGTCTCGTACAACGGATCGTGTGCAAAGCACTGATTCAGCATTTTCTCCACTTTCGGAAGGTCTTCCTTCTGCACACGATATAACTTATCACTTTCCATAATTGTATTTACTGTTATCTCCTTATTATGATGATGTCAGTCCCCGGCTTTGTTGTCTGTGGATCGTTCCGTGCTCTGCTCTCGCCATCCTTACAATTCGAATATCTCTGTCACAGATCTCTCCATTTGTTGCACGATATTCATCAGGCTGACCACAAGCTTGCTGCATGCATGCTCCAGGCTGGTAATTTCTTCCCGGTAGTCCATTTCCTTCATACCGGATCCTGTCAACATCTCCAGTTGTTTTTCTTTTTGGAGAAGCTGCTTGACCGTTCCATATAGATTTTCATGCTCCGGCAGCCTTCCGTAACCCCATTTCAGGCGATCCTTCGGCTGATGGAATACATAATCCGTAAAATGCCTATATACTTCTTCATCAAAATTAAAGGCATAGGCATTGTTGTCTACCTGATAAAGCTTACGAAGTGCGGAGGAAAGTCTCTGTTCCTTCAGATTTCTCACCGCTCCGCCCAGAAGTCTCAGATTTGCACTGCATATCTCATGAGGATACAACACATTTCCGTACCAGTCAATCCGCACAAAAGCGTCCTGCTCCTGTTGGAACCTTGCGAGCAGCTTCTGTTCCAGCGGTCTGATCTGCCGGAAAAGTTTCTCCGCCTCGTCGTATTTTCCATCTCTAAGCAACTGTTTGTAGTTACGGTTGTATTCCTCTACCGCTTCATATTCCTCCCGGCATCTTCTAAGTGCCCGGTCACTTAAAATCTCCAGTTCCTCAATTTTTTCAAGCAAAACCCGTTTTTTCTCTCCCAGCTGCCCCGCCACATCGGCGCGGTAGCAGATCTCCCGACACTGTTCCAAGCCCTTGCGAATCCGCTGCACCACCGGTGAAAACTGCAACGGTACCACTGCCGTTTCATCGAGCGCCAGGATCAGCAGAGCAAACAGCTCGTGATGCAGACGATATACCTGTTCATCATAAAACTCATCGTTGTCAAACTGGGAATGGTAGTGGGTCTCCATAAAGCTTCCGCCGGTGAAATCATTTACCATGGACGGTACACCTGCGATCGCCATGGAAAAATCATCCGACCAGGTCTCGATCGGAGATGTCACTGCTGTCTCTTCCGGATAGGCTATCGTCAGATTCGGCAGATCCGCAAGATATTCCTCCAGAAAGCTGACGTATTCATAGCAGCTGCGGATCCTCGCTCTGGTACCATGCGCTAACGCAGGAAGCTCAAAGTTCAGATCTGCGATCACCTTGCCCACCCATTCGGGATGTGCGGTGAATATCTGCTCATAAGCTCCCGTAGACCAGTCGAAATTGGAATCCACCACGCCCCATTCCTCGGATGCCATGGCACAGATCACAATGGTATTGTTCGGTTGAAAACCACTGTCCCGCAACGCCTTTGCAATACCAAACATCAAGGCGACCGCTGTATTGTCATCCTGGAATCCGTCAAAATAGGAATCATAGTGTGCAGACAAAAGCACCATGCGGTCCGGATGTTTCCCGGGAATCTTACCCACAATATTATAAGTCGTGCAGTTCCTGGTCACCCTGGATTCCGCATCAAAGGTGACCGTTATTTCCTCCTGATCACGCAGCAGCTCCAACAGGCCTGCCGCATCTTTTCTGGAAATGGAAAAAGCGGGAGCATCCTCCGGTCCGGCGATATCCTGTGCATTCAGAGCTTCATCGTCGATTTCACCGTAGCCGCCGCTCTGCACTGCGATCAGGGCTGCAGCTCCTTTCAGATGTGCCTGGTATACCGGATAATTGATCCACCACTCATCCCTCTGGTTAATCTCCACCAGTACCAGTTTATCCCTGACATCTTTTCCCTGATAGTCCGTCTCCGTTCCTTTTCCCAGATACATCATGGAAAATTCCTTGGGACCATCGGTGACAAAGGTTGTCTGATAGGCTCCCAATTCTGCTGACACGGTCTCCCCGGCCGCATTCGTGTAGCTCAACGCTGCCTTATGAAATTCCCAGCCGTCTACCGTCACAGCATCCTTTGTAACCTCAGACAGTCCGATTTTTTCCATTTCTGTCTTCAGCATCTCTCCGGTCTCAAATTCTGCCTTAGAACCCGCCGGGCGATACCCCAGTGTCGGATGTGACCGGTATTGTTCCATTCGTTTTGCCAGTTCATACGAATACGGTATATCCAGATTCTGTAACACCTTTTTCTGTAAAGTCACCCCGTTGTCATGCATATTCTGTCACTCCTGTTTCTATCCTGTCCGTTCTGTCACAGGAACCGTTACTTATTTTTTTACCATAGAATTCATATTTTCAGTAATTTTCTGCAGAATCTCTCTGTTTCTCTCTTCCGCTTCCAGTGTCTCACTGGCATGGGCAGACACTTCTTCCGTAGTCGCTGAGATTGTCTGAATGGAATCCACGATCTCCTGGTTGGCTGTTTTCAGAGCTTCTACTGTCTGAAGCATCTCACCCAGATTATCCACGATCGTATAGCTGCTGTCTTCAATTGCCGTGAAACTGTCCGCCGCGCGCATCGTTCCTTCCCTTTGGCTGCCGATACCGTCTATCATCTGACGGATGACCGTCACCACTTCTCCAATCGCTCCGGATACATTTTGGATCAACTCCGCGATGTTGCCGGTAGCATCCTTTGTCTGGGTGGCCATTCCCGAAATCTCCGTCGCCACTACGGAGAAACCGCGGCCGGCTTCACCGGCTCTGGCTGCTTCTATGCTGGCATTCAGCGCCAGAAGACTGGTCTGATTAGCTATTTTGCTGATGATTTCCACGATGGAATGCATCTCCTGCATATAATGATCCAGCGTTTCCAGCTTCTGTGCCGCCAGTTCACTGTTTCTTGCAGAATCCTCTGCCTGCTCCTTCAGACCTGTCATCTCTTCTTTTCCGGCATCCAGCATTTCTATCGTATGTTCCATATTGCTTCCGATCGTCTCTGCCACTTCACCCACAGTATTTACTTTTTCCTGAATAGCCTCCGTCTGGGACGTCTGCTGCTGAATCGCCGCTGCAGACTCCCCGGAACCTGCAGACACCTCCTCCATGGCTGTTTTGGTACTGTCAAAAGCAGTTTCCAGTTTATTCAATTCCGCTGTGATATCAGCTACTGAAGTCTCCATCCGGCTGCTCATTTCCATGACCTCACGTAAGGTTGCTTCCGCGCGGTCCTGCGCAGCTGTAATGCTCTCTATATTTTCATCGGTGTTCTTCTGGTTGGATATGGTAGCATAGATGGATGTAATGCACAGCAGAATCATTACCGAAATCTGTATAAATCCTGCGTCCTGCCCCAGATAGCCAAATCCCCCTTGTGTGGCTCCCAGGAGCACCACCAGGATATTCTCTACCACCGTCCCCACATTAATAAGTGCAAATGCCTTGACATCATGATAAGGCATGACTGCAAACATCATGGGAATTACAAATGCATACACCATATTGCACTGTGCCGTAAAAAGCAGCACCGTATAAAACAACGCAAATCCGATCAGTGACAGATGTTTTATAGCTTTGGTCGCATGATCCCTCTTCCAGCAAATAAATTCTGCAAGAACCGGTATGATCCCAAGAAGCATCAGCACTGCCAATACCGGAACCGACACTGTGTGTTCAACAAATCCGATCACGCTAATGAAAAGCATACATGCATTGATCACACCATGTGCTATCATGGCTACCCGGTTACTTCGTTCCAACTCTTTCATTTGCATTCTCCTTCTCTCCCGTATGATATTATGCCAGGCTCAAAAAGTCTAAGCCCATATGAGCTTGCTTATAAGTGGGTGAAAGACCTTAAATTCATAACGTAATTCCTCACATCCCTTATATTGTAATTCATGATGGTATCCCCGTCAATAAAGCACACGAAAATGCAGTCCGGTTTTCTATGAAAAACGGACTGCATTTTCTGTCATTTATATGTTATCTCCCTGCCGGACAGCTTCCAGCACCCTCTTTATACCTTGAAAACATCCAGTACCTTTTCCAGCTTATCCGCTAATGCCAACAGGTTCTCAGAAGAATTCATCAGTTCTGTCATGGTATCACTCATGCCATGAGCCGCCTGCATGGTACTGTCTGCGGATGCTGCATTCTGTTCGGAGATTGCCGACAATCCTTCCACTACATCACGGATCGCGCTTCCGGACTGTCCTAAGACATCCATCTTCTCCCGGATACCGCCGATATGCTGCAGGGAATTCTCCACACCATCCGCTACTGCCGCAGTCTTCACACCGGTCTCCTCTAACTTGCTCTGCTGGTGATTCATGTTGGCTTCCACTTCACCCATGATCTCCACCATTCTGCCGGAAGACTCCATGATATTTTGGATGATCTGCTCGATCTCGGTTGCGGAGCGCTTAGACTGGTCAGCCAGCTTGCTGATCTGCTCTGCTACCACTGCAAAACCTCTTCCCGCTTCTCCGGCTCTGGCTGCTTCAATGCTGGCATTCAGTGACAGCAGATCTGTCTCGTCCGCAATATCCTGAATCATGGATACTGCCTTGGTGATATTCTGAATTGCTCCGTTCATATCCGTAATCTGTTCCGCTACCCGCAGGACAGATTCCTTGGTGCTCTCGTTGGAGCCGTTCAGTTCCTTCATGATCTCTTCGGAGGCTTTCTCTGCTTCTGCCATCCTGCCGGCATAATCCGTCAGAGATTTTACTTCCTCAGATATATATTCGATCTGCTCGCCGATACGCACTACATTTTCATTAGCATCCGTTGTCTCATTGGCCTGATTCCTTGCGCCGTCTGATATCTCGCCGACAGCATGGTATACATCATTCACAGATTCCTGGGTATCCTGTGCCATCTTGATCAGTTTGTTGGAAGATGCTGTCAGATCATCCGCGGAATCCTTGATCTCTGTTACGATCGAACGGAGAGTTTTTTGCAGTTTTACAGAAATACGATATACATCTCCAAGTTCATCCTTTTTACGGCACTGCTTTTCATCCGGTTCTGCATCCAGTTCTCCGTTCACGATCCTGCCTAGGAAATGCTTCGTCTTCTTCATGGTCTTCACCATGCTACGGGATAATACGCTTACCAGCGTTGCCGCCACAAGAACACATGCCACAGCAATCAGAATAATATCCTTCACCTGCATCGAGATTGTATCCTTGACATTCTGCATCGGCGTCGCCACTTCGATGGCACCGATCACAGAGCCATCAGAATTGATCAATGGCTGATAATATACATAATAATCTACCTCGGAAATGTTGCAGTCCGTCAGGAACAAAGCCTCCCCAGTCTGAATCTGTGCATAGACATCGTCTTCCAGCGCCGTACCGTTAATACGTCCTCCTTCCGGCTTGGTCAATGTCGTGATCAGACGCATATTTCCATACAGAAAAGACACCTGGAAGCCTGTCTTCTCCTGCAATCCATCGATCAACTGTGTCTCCCCGGAAATGGATGTGCCGCCCTTGCGCACCTTGCCTCCCTTATCTCTGGTGTAATCGCCTTCATACAGATTCGTGTAGGTTTCATCCACACTGACACCAACGATCTGCAGAGACTGCTCAATCTGTTTCTCAATTCCGGTCTCTAATGCTTTGGCCCCCACCGTAGCCACCAGTGCACATACAATGATCATCGGCAGAAGGCTCAACGCCAGTATCTTTTTGGAAATTGTGAAAAATGGCTTTTTGTTCCCTTTTACTTTCGTTTTCTTATTCTCTGTCTTCTTCATGCTTACCACATCTGCCTTTCTGTAAAAGACTTTATCACATTCGATCCATCTCGAAAACGTTTAAGTATTTTCTCAGTGAATTCATTGTAACATTTTCCATATAGTAATACAATTCGACAAAATTACAAGTATTTTATTGTTAAATTTGGTCATTTTTCCTTAACGTTAAGTGAAAATATCTCTTTTTGTTTACGAAACAGTTAAGTTTTCTGCTTCCAGACCGGCATACGCAGTATCTTTATCAATAGCGGAATGATCATGATAAACCACACAATAGGCTCCGCCGCGATGACACCCGGGTATCCGAACATGGGAACCAGCGTCGCCGCGATCACAATTTTCCCTATCATTTCCAGTGAGCTGGAGATCAGCGGTACAATACGTTCTCCCAACCCCTGCATGGCATTTCTCACAATACAGATTACCGCCGTCACATAATAGAACAAAGTATCTACCTTGAGATATAACGTTGCATTGTAGACCACTTCCGGGTTTTCACTGCCCGTGACCAGCCATACCAGCCAGTCACCGATGGTATAAGCAGTCACAATATTAAGCGTACACCAGATGCAGGTATAACCGGTTGCCAACAGGATTCCTCTGCGGATCCGTTCGATTTTGCCGGCTCCCAGATTTTGTCCGCAATAGGTCGCCATGGTCTGACCGAAGACGCTGAACATGATCATGAAGATCTCGGAGATCTTGCGGGCTGCCGTATGGGCAATGATAATATTCTGTCCCAGCTTATTGATGGAGGTCTGCAATGTCAATGTACCGATATTGACCAGTGAGCTCATGAACCCCATGGAAAGGCCGGAGCTTAACATATTGCGGAGCATTCCGGCATCCTGCAGCTTCAGATCATTCACACGTATCCGCAGAATTTCATACTTTTTCCACAGATAGATCGCACACACCACCACAGCGATCAGCTGCGACAGCACAGTAGCAACTGCAGCGCCCAGCACTCCCATATGCAGCACCACGATCAGAAGCAGATCTCCTCCGATATTCAGCACCACCGACACCGCCAGCACGATCAGCGGGGTCACGGTATCTCCGATTGCTCTTAGGGTCGCCGCTAATACATCATATAGTAATGTAACAACAAGTCCCGCTATGATCACGGATACATACTGTGTTGCTGTGTTCAGCAGATTTTTCGGCACATTCAGGAATCTGAGGATCGGCTGCAAAAATACAAGCCCTCCTATCGTCAGTACCACAGCTGCCAATAGGCCAAGCACCAGAGAATTGCCCAAGGATCTGCGCAATCTGTCCATATCCTTCGCTCCGAAGCACTGTGCCGAAATAATAGCAAAGCCATTGCACATTCCCATCAGGAATTGTACGATCAGATTGCTCAGCGTCGTCGTGGCCCCCACTGCCGCCAGGGCATTATCTCCCAGAAAAGTACCTACGATGCGGGTATCTGCCAGACTGTAAGTAAGTTGCAATAAATTGGCCAAAAAAATAGGAAGGGCAAACGTCAGTATCAAAACTGACGGTCTGCCCTTTGTAAGATCTTTCATATAGTTCCTCACTTCTACACTTCCGGGAAAAATATAGATTTTCCCGCGTGATAGGGCTACAGAACTTTTTTAAAACTTTTTCTTGGCATTGTCAAGGTATTTCTTGGTCTCAGCCACCACAACACCATTTAATGCCAACAGTGCGATCAGATTCGGGATCGCCATCAGACCGTTGAAGATATCTGCGATGGTCCATACTGCCTTAACAGTCATGTAGGGTCCGATGAATACGCAGGCAATGTAGATCCAACGGTATACTTTGATTGCCTTCGGCTTCTGACCGATCAGGTATTCCAGGCATCTCTCGCTGTAGTAATCCCAACCGAGGATCGTGGTAAATGCAAAGAATACCAGGCATACCATCAGGATAAAGGATGCAATAAAGCTGTTAAAAGGCAGCCCCTGCTGGAAAGCTCTGGTGGTAACATCCACGCCGTCCAGACCTACGTTCCAGGAATCGGTAATTACGATCGTAAGACCGGTCATGGTACAAATGATCAGAGTATCAATGATGGTACCCATCATTGAGATCAGACCCTGTTTGGCAGGAGAGTCGTTCTGCGCTGCAGCCGCTGCGATCGGTGCACTACCGATACCGGCTTCGTTGGAGAAAATACCTCTCGCAATACCCTTCTGCATTGCCATGATAACCGCTCCCAAAGCACCGCCGGCTACGGCACGCATACCAAACGCACTCTGTACAATGGTTACGATAGCTGCCGGAATGGCCGTTACATTAAAGATCAATACTAACAGACAGGCTACTACATAAGTCACTGCCATAAAAGGAACGATGACCTGTGCCACGGTGGAGATACGCTTTAATCCACCGATAACTACCAGTGCCACGCAGATGGTCAAAAGGATTCCGGAGATCACCACGCTCCAGGAATAGTCCATGCCGAAGAGCTGTACGGTATGTGCATTATTTGCATCGAAGAAATTATGTACTGCACTGGTGATACCGTTGATCTGGGTAAAGGTTCCGATACCGAACAATCCTACGCATACACCCATAAAAGCGAAGATCTTCGCCAGCCATTTCCAGCTCTTGCCCATACCGTTCTCGATATAGTAGAAGGGTCCACCGATGATGTGTCCGTCCTCTGCTACCACACGATACTTCACCGCCAGCAGACACTCGGAATACTTCGTAGCCGTACCTACCAGCGCAGCGATCCACATCCAGAACAAAGCTCCGGGGCCGCCTGCTACAATAGCCGTTGCCACGCCAACGATATTACCGGTTCCGATGGTAGCGGACAATGCCGTACACAGTGCCGCAAAGCTGGATACTTCGCCGTCTTCGCCCGACTTTTCATTGGCAATTAAGTGTTTGATTGCATGGGGAAGCTTCGTGATCTGCAAAAAATGAAGTCTGGCTGTAAGAAAAAGACCGGTCGCCAGAATGAGGACGATCAGGGGGATGCCCCAGACGAAATCATCCACTGTGGTCAGAAAGTTACTAATCATGTCTAACATATTCCCTCTCCTTCCGTCACCTCTTGTGACGTCCTATCGTAGATTGATTTCTTCCGAAGAGAATGGGAATAAGCATATAGATGCTCTGTCCTTTTGCCTGAGAGATTGGCAGCTTTACTGCCGTACACCTTCGGCGCCTTCTATACGGAAATATGATAATTGCTTTCCGTGGAAGGACTCTCCAGAGTAAATCTTTACCGCGCTAAAGCGGCAACAAAATCACAATAGCATACTTTTTCACCCATTGCAACTTTTTTTTATCTTTAGTCATTGATCTGACCAACACAGGCATTGACTTTTATGGTACCTAATTACTATAATATAATTCATATGAATACTAACACGAACAATCACAAAACTTCATATTCCATTATACGTGGACTGTTTTTCCTGATCATGTGTTCTGTGATTTTTACGGTACTGTACTACAGTCTGCCCAGGCAGAACCGTGAGCCGGCAATATCGGATTATATTGACTTTTCAGAAGGCTGGACCACCTCCGATGGAAGCCCCGTTGATTTTTCCCATATCAGCGGCACCTGCACAGTGACCAAGAAGCTTCCTGCGCTGACTCACGACATGGCACTTTTCTTTTTTTATAAAAGTTCCAATGTCACGATCCTGATAGACGACCGGCAGATCTATGAGGCCATACGACCGGAGGGAGTTTTCTTCGGCAAGACGCCGGGAGCCTCTTATGTCTCTCTGCCCATCTACCGGGAAGATTCCGGGCGCACGCTCACCCTGGTGATCGATAATCCTTACGGAGACGGCAGTGGCAAGATCAATCATATGTACCTGGGACGTAGTGAAGATATCCTGATAAGCCGCATCCGCGACAAGGCACCCGGATTCGGCATCAGCTTCCTGATCGCCCATCTTGGTCTGGCATTTATCCTGTTTTATCTGCCATTACACAAGAAGCACATCATCGGCAGTGAGATGCTTTATCTGGGATTATTTGCTCTGAATACCGGTATCTTTATGTTGGCAGATAACCGTATGCTGCAGCTGATCCTGCGTAACAGCCATATTTATCATACAATTGCGGAACTTTTTATGATGCTGATCACCATTCCACTGTTTCTGTACCTTGGCAAAATGTATACAGAGTACTCCCCTGTGATGGTACAGACAGTATGCCTGATCAGTGTCATGGATTTCAGTATACGTTTCTGCCTGAATCTGACCGGTCTCAAGGACTTCCATGAAAGTCTTCGTCTGACCCATATTACTTTTGGCATTCTGATCGCACTTGTTATCTATGCCATCGGCAAGGGGTTTTATCAGAATCAAAGACAGCATCTGAAGCACAATCTATATCATAACCTTGGAATTCTGTGTCTGTGCTTTGGCGTTCTACTGGATATCCTGCTGCTATGGTTCGGCAGTGCTCCCGAGACCAGCTTCTTCACACGGATCGGTGTGCTTATGTTCCTGATCATGGAAGCAGTCCAGGTTACCCTGCGCCTCATGACCAACTATCAGGAAGGTGTTCGCATGCAGCTGCTCAGCCGCCTGGCTTATCGCGACGGTCTGACCGACCTGCTGAACCGTACTTCCTATATGGAAGAATTGAAAAGACTGGACGCATCCCATAATTTTCATGTGTTGCTGGCACTGTACGATGTGAATAGCCTCAAATATGTGAACGACACCTACGGTCACCAAAGCGGTGATGAAATGATCCGCCGGGTAGCGGATACTCTGTCGGCACATCTTGGTTCCTTAGGAAAATGTTACCGGATCGGCGGAGATGAGTTCGTATTCCTGTCGACCGTATCCGATTCCGAAAAAGAATTTCTCAAGCTGCAAAGAGATTTCGAAGCGTCTCTGGGAACTCTGAAGCTTCCTGACGGTTCCGAGCATCCCATTACTGTAGCCATGGGATATTCCGTACTGACCCATACTATGCCTCGTTCCATGGACGATATGGTCCGGGAGGCCGATGCCAAAATGTATGAGGCGAAACGACGAATGAAAACAGAAAATTGATCATAGGATTTGCAGCGTTTTTGCTGACAATCTTATGAATAGCGTGGCTCATTGCAGAGAACTGCCAACAAATGTGGAGTGCCCTTTGCGAAACATTTATGAATTGGGGACATGGCTCGTAACGTAGGGTTGCCATAGCCCCCACGCAGAAAAGGACTGCCCCCCGGACTCGGATGCTAGCTACAACTGTGGATTTTCTAAAGGAAAGTGGTCAAGTGTTTCTCATCATGATGGGGCCGCCTTTACGCTGCCATCCATGTCGCTTACCGGCTAACCACTTTCTAAGAAAATCTCACAGTCTCCGCCGCATCTACGCCCGGGGGAACAGTCCTTTTCTGCTGGAAACCTTCCGCCTCAGCGTGGACACAGGTGATAGGAACAAGCTTCTCTGTATCCTTAAACCAAGGTATGGGGCGTTACGCACAATATTTGATAATTAAGCCCCGCTATCGTAAGACTGCCGGGGCTTAATTGACTAAATTTGATGATTACGCCCCGCGTATCGAATAAGACAGCGATTTGTGCGCAAGCGCCCATCGCTGTCCTCACTATGCCTATGCGCGGCTCATTGCCCGCGTAACTCTCAATTAACTACGCTTGGCAGCATGTTCCAAATAGAGAAAAAAAGCCACATTCAGAACAATGCCCACTGCAGTAGAGATGGGGGCTGCGAGGCCGATATTGGTGAGACTTGCGTCCGGTTGGATACTCATATAGTAAGCGAAAGGAAGTCGGACGAGAAGTGTCTGGATCAGTCCCTGAAGCATGACCCACACGGTCTTGCCATTACCGTTAAAATATCCCATCATGCTGAACAGCACAGCAGTCAATAGTGTCTCCGGTGCGAAACCTTTCAGATACTCATATCCTCTCTGCACCACTGCCGCATCCGCGGAGAAGATACCTGCCAGCAGATCCCCCCGGAAGAACACCAGTGAAAAGGCAAAGCATCCCACCAAAAGTCCGATGCCGATACCGGTGAACATGGTCTTCTTCGCCCGCTTCTGTTCTCCGGCACCTACATTCTGTGACACGAAAGAAGAAGTGGACTGCATCAGTGCACCGGGGATCAGCATGGCAAAGTTAACGATTTTGCATGCCACGCCGTAGCCAGAGGAAGCTTCCAGTCCCAGGCGGTTGACAAAGGCACACAGTGCCAGGAAAGAGCCTTGCGTCAGACACTCCTGCAAAGCTAACGGCAGACCAATCTGCAGGAATTTACCGCACTGGGGATTCCAACGGAAATCGTATCCGGTAATGGTAAAGGGCAGCCCCTTTTTCACAAGGCGTACAATTGCAAACACTACGCTCAATGCCTGTGCAAAAACAGTAGCCAGCGCTGCTCCCATGGCATCCATGCCCAGTCCTGCCACCAGCACCAGATCACCCACGACATTGACAATGCATGCCACGAAGACAAAAAGCAGCGGTGAATTGCTGTCGCCAAGTCCTCGAAAGATCGCGGACAATACATTATATGCCACGATAAAAAAGATTCCCGCACCGCAGATCCGGATGTAGGCTGCGGTCAGCCCTACAGCCTCTTCCGGCGCCTGCATAAGAACTGCAATAGGCCGGGCAAAACCAACCATGACCACGAACAACACCAGTGAAATCACTGCAAATACAACGGTTCCGCCGCCGATGATACTGCCGATCTGCTCCTCCTTCTTCTCTCCCAGATACCGTGCGATCAGCACGGTGATACCCATGGCCAGCTGAGTCACCACAAAGGTCACCAGATTCAGCACCTGACTGCCGGTGGATACACCGGAAAGTCCGGAGGTGGAGCCGAAACGTCCCACTACCAGCAGATCCACTGCACCGTAGGCCGCCTGTAAGATCAGTGCTCCCAAAATAGGAACCATGAAGCGAAGTAATTTTTTCAAAATACTTCCCTGTGTAAAATCCATCATGTCATTTTCTTTATTTTTCAAAATACTCTCTCCTCTCGCACATCACCTGATAAAAAGTCTCTATGGCGTGTATCATAGCTTCCGCATCTACTTCGGAAATGCTCTCCAGATACGGTGCCAGACCGGCAAAATAATTCTCATTATATTTTTCCGACAGTTTTCGTCCCTCTTCTGTCAGAGAAATATAGGTGATCCTGCCGTCTTCCGCCGCATTGGCTTTCCGCAGATACCCCTTTTCTTCCATTTCTTTTACTGTCCGTGTCACGCCGGGACGGGGGATATTCAGATAGTCACTGATATCTGAAATCTTCACAGCAACCCCCTGCCTCTCCATGATCTGGATCACATCCAGGAAATGAATATAAGAAGGTGTCACGCCTGAGGGCAGCGCCGGAAGCATCTCCCGGATCCGTTTTGCCTGATAACAGGCATCCAACATTCGTTTTATGGTCTGAACCGTCATTCTTTTTCCTCTCTGATATCTTTTTTCTATTCTTTAATTGTCTTTATAGTTACCACTGGTAATTATCTTTGGTAATTATATGGAGCCAATTTCAATTTGTCAATGAGATATTTTCATAAACACAAAAAAAGCAGACTCTTTTGGAGAATCTGCTGTTTTCCTTTCTCTTCATTCAGATCATGAAGTTTCCACCTGGATGATTGTTTACGCATCCGATCTGGCATAGGCATTTTTCATCTGTCCGCTAAGTTCGTACAGTACCTTGTCCAGCGTGTCAGCTGCTGCCTCCCGCAGCATTTGGGCCGTCTTTTCGTTGGCTTCTTCCTGCAATTTCTTACATTTGTCCTCTTCGTTCTCCTGCGCCAGCAATGCATCGTAGCGATTCAGGATCACATGGCTCTTCGCCGCCACATTTTCCTGATAGCGCTCAATGTGGAACACGGATTTGTTGTAAGAAGCATCTGCCATGGCTGCGATCATACGGCTCATCCAGTAGAAGTTCTCCGTGGATACTTTTCCGGTGGTCGCTGACAGGTACTCAGGTGTCCTATCGATGCCGGTATAAAAAGGTGCCAGTACATTAAAGGCATTAGAGGCCAGCGCCAGCCACTGAACCGGCTCTCCCTCCGGACGCATCTGGATCAGGGTCATGACGTCATTGCGGTTGATGCCGATGGAACGATAGGCTCCACACATAGTTTTATCCCCATACGAAGCATAAGGATCATAGGGTGTTCCCTGATAATGGGAAGACAGCACGTATTTTACGTCCTCCACCGTGATCTTCTTCTCAGGCACCATGCACCAGGGCAGATCATCGGAAAACGGTGTGTACTCTGCATTCGGGCCATCCCAGACCTTTGTACGGGGATTCAGGGTCCGCAGCATATACCAGGCTCTTGCGGTATTGTATACATGGTCGGAATCGTCATGGCTTCCAAAGGCATCTCTGGCGGAAAAACTGCCGTCCTGTGACAGATCCAGGTGGTTCTTTTCAATAAATTCTTTCAGATCCGCGGAACACATATGCTCCTTTTGCTCCGTCAGCGCATCTTCCAGATCAAAGGCATCGATTCCGAACTGGTTCGGCATCACCACATAAGCGTCGTCCGGCACTCTCCGGGCGATCCAGTGATGGCCGCCGATGGTCTCCAGCCACCAGATCTCGTTTTTATCGGAAAAAGCAATACCGTTCATCTCGTAGGTACCGTATTTCTCCAACAGGCTTCCCAGACGTGTGACACCCTCTCTGGCACTGTGAATGTAAGGAAGCACCAGAGACACAATGTCCTCCTCGCCGATGCCGCCGGATATCTCTTCCACACCATCCTTCGCCGGAACATATTCCACCAGTGGATCCGCTCCCAGAACTCTGGCATTGGAAGTGATGGTCTCTGTGGCCGTCATGCCCACACCTGCCGCATTGACACCGTGCGCTGCCCAGATACCCTCTCCGTCCAGTGCATTGGGGACTGCGGTATAACGCATGGGATCCTCCGGCAGATCGATCTCCACATGGGAAAGCACGGATTTGTATTTTTTCGGCTGTTCTTCCGGATGCACCACAACGAATTTCTTCGGTGTGAACTGCCCCGAAGGAGAATCGTCATTCCGGGCGATCATGGTGGAACCGTCATAAGATGCCTTTTTTCCTACTAATATGGTTGTACATGGCATAATCATTACCTCCTGATACTGTGTTTCAAAATTTTCTTCTCCGGCACCGGAAATCTGTGTTCCAGTCCTGGCACTTATGCCAGCTTCTGTCCGTTAATGACTACATTTTGAATTGTCTCCGGCCTGCCCTGTAAAGGCTCGATCTTTGTGAACTGTCTGCAGCCGGTGACTTCAATATTCTCCATCTGCAGATTTCTGAAATACGGGATGTCGTCCTCATTTTCCATGGCAATGGTCTCTTCCCGGTTCAGGGAATTGAGCACATAGGACATGGTCAGGATTACTGCCTCGCCCTTGATCTCGCTCATATGGATATTGCGGAGAGTGATATTTTCCACCACGCCGCCGCGGCCCAGCGCACTCTTCATGCGGACACCCACATCGGTTCCCACGAAAGTACAGTTCTCCACCAGAATATCCTTTACTCCGCGGGACATCTCACTGCCGATGACGAAGCCGCCATGGCCTTCGTTCACCAGACAGTCATGGATGTAAACATTGCTGCAGGGCCCCTGAATCTTGCGGGCAATGGCATTTTTGCCGGACTTCATGCAGATGGCATCATCTCCGGTCTCAAAAACACTGTGATGAATATGCACATTAGTGCAGGACTCCACATCAATGCCGTCACCGTTCTGGGCATAATAAGGATTGCGGACCTGTATATGCTCCACCGTAAGGTTCTCGCAGAAATAGGGGTGGATATTCCATGCCGGAGAGTTCATGAACGTTACGCCTTGCAGAAGCACATTTTTGCAATGGCGCAGACTGATCATCACCGGGCGGTAAAAATCGTAATAGGGTGCCGCGGCAGCCAGTGCTTCCTCGGTGTTTCCCTGAATGTTGTGGTGATTTCCTTTTAAAATCGACTCTGTGGGCATCCAGATCGCTGTTTCTTTCGTCTCTAACACATAAGGACTGATGGTAAACAACGCATCCCACTGCTTTTCCGTCATCTTAAACTTCTTGATCGGACGCCATTTATCACCGCTGCCGTCAATGATGCCTTCTCCGGTAATGGCGATATTTTCTGCATTTTCCGCGGTAACGGGAGATACGGTGCGAATGCAGTCCTGACCTTCATAGCTGGTGATCCGCAGCGGATAGTCCTCTTTGGACTTGATGAATTTTAACATAGCCTGACTGTCCAGATGAAGATTGACACCGCTTAACAGCCGGAGCGGAGCCACCGCCCAGATGCCTGCGGGAACTCTTACCGTACCGCCCCCCTGCTCCGACACTTCGCAGATCGCGCGGTTAATGGCCTCCGCATTGTGTCTGCCGGTCTCGATCTGCAAATCGCCGCTCTTCGCGCCGTATTCTGCTATGGACACCTCCCGGTCCGGGAACTGGGGAATTTCTACTTTATAATTCTGATTATACATGGTTATTGTTTTCTCCTTTGAATATTTTCATGGATACTTTGACATTTTCTATGTTTCTGATTCTAGCGTGTTCCGTTTCGGACTTCCACCCGGTTTTTGCGTTTTTCCGAAGGGTTCTACTGCTTATTTGTGCCCTTCCGCGCAGATCCAGTCCTCGCCGTCTTTTAAGTGAATCCGTACCTCTTCAAATCCTGCATTTTCCAGCAGTTCCCGGAATTCTTCCGGTGTGGGATTAAACAGATGGAATCTTTGAATGTTTTCCCGTACCTGTTCCGGCAGATTCTCCTTCTGGTAAATGTCGGCCACCAGTAAAAAGGTTCCCTGCTCCTTCAATACCCGGTAGACTTCTTTCAGATTCTCCGCGGGATCCGGCCAGAAATAAAAGCTTTCCACCGTAATGATCTTGTCAAAAGCATTGTCCGCAAAGGGCAGTTTTTCCACTGAGGCTTCCACGAGATCCATTTTTCCCTGCTGCAGTGCTTCTGCATTGGTTTTCCCGGAAAGCTCCAGTGAAGTGGCGGAATAATCCACTCCGGTCAGATGTCCGTCACGCACCTCTTCACTCATGCGTTTCAAAGTTGCTCCTCCACCGCAGCCGATGTCCAGAATCCGGTCATTCTCCCGGATCTTCCAGTGTTCCAGCGCCCAGCCGGTCACTGCGTAGTGACTTTCGTTCATGCGGCACAGCATCTTCTCCCCATCCTCCCCGACCGGTTTCCCGGGGTTGCCGGAGATGGTGATCTCCTGCTGGGTGCGTTCGTTGGTGGTTAGGTTTATGGTATTATTTTCTGTTTTTTCAGTCATGATCTTTATTCCTTCTTCCAGCCGCTTTCTTTTTGGATCTTTGCGGTTTTCTTTGCAATTTTTACTATCTCTATTATAATAGTAACTGTTTATAATCATGTAAAGGGCAATCCCGTTATTGAGAATATCTCTGCATGAGGGATTTGGCAAAACACCCGATACAAAGTACAATCTGCGAAAGCATACGCCGAAAATGCAGTGGAACGCTTGCAGATTACAGAAAGGCATACATTTTTTATGAAATATTATCTTGCCCCCATGGAGGGACTGACCACTTATAATTTCCGCACTAACTGGAACCGCTGTTACGGCGGCATGGACAAATATTTTACCCCTTTTATCTCCAATCGGCACATGAACAGCAGAGAACGCAACGATGTGCTTCCGGAACATAATGTGGGCATGTACACCGTACCGCAGATCCTGACCAATAAGGCGGAGGAATTTCTGTCGCTGGCAGAGCAGCTGGCCGGATATGGCTACCACGAGGTCAATCTGAATCTGGGCTGTCCTTCCGGGACGGTGGTGGCAAGAAACCGTGGTGCCGGCTTCTTAGGCACGCCCCGGGAACTGGAGGATTTTCTGGACGAGATCTTCGAAAAATGTCCACTGGAAATCTCCATCAAGACCCGCATCGGCATGGACTACATGGATGAATGGGCTCCACTGCTTAAAATATATCAAAAATTCCCCATGAAGGAACTGATCATTCACCCCAGACTGCAAAAGGAAGGTTACAAGGGGACACCCCATCTGGAAGCTTTCGCAGAGGCGGTGGAAGCCCTGCAATGTCCGCTGTGCTATAACGGGGATATTACCTCTCCGGAGTCGCTAACGCAGATTCTTACGAAGCTTCCCCGTATCGATACGGTCATGATCGGCCGGGGAATTTTGCAGAATCCGGGATTATTGCAGGAATTGAAGGCTGCCTCCACGGAGAGTGTTGCGCTGCCGTCTTGTGAAGAGCGGCTGGCTGTCCTGAAGGAATTCCACACTTCCCTCCTGACCGGTTATCAGGAGATCATGTCCGGCGATACCAATACGCTCTATAAGATGAAGGATCTCTGGACTTTCTTAAGCCACAGCTTCGAATCTCCGGACAAATACGTAAAAAAGATCCGCAAAGCCACAGATGCCAGCGACTATAAGCTGGCCGTCAATGCGTTATTCCGGGAGTGCGCATTGAAGTCGGAGAATTCTTGATCCTGACATCATCCCATACCTTTATTCCCCGGTGTCGAACTGTTCTCCTTCGTTGGCGTCTTCCATGACGACCTCCGGCTCCGGGATACCTGCATTTTCCACATAGCTGAAATGAATGACCGCCTGTGGCCAGTTGAAGCTGATCCGGGCGGTCTTCTGCCGCTCCTCGCCTGCCTTGCGGATCAGTTCCAACAGTTCCTGCAAGACTTCTCTGGTCAGATAGCCTCCCCGCCACTGGAACGTCATGGCCCGGCCTTTTTTCGCCATCTGCTGTGCTCTTTTATATACTTCTTCCGTTTTCGTAAAGGAAAGTTTTTTCTCCTTGTAATAAAAATGATCGTTGTCCGGACAGCCGGGTGCCGGGGCGATCAACGGTTCATGATCCCGGAACACTGCTTTATCTCCCAGATTGAAATAGTCGTAGCGGATCTCTCCGGGTGCTTCCGCATTGCCCTGATGTTTTCCCAATGTATTGTCAAATGTGGCATCCAGATGATAATACTGCCCGCCGATCCGCACAATATTCCAGGTGTGACGGTACTTGATCCCTTTCTCCGGATTGTTTCCGCAGATAGCGATTACACACCACACACCCAGCGCATCGCAAAGCACCTTCACCGATTTGGCAATGCCCTCGCAGACACCCACGCCCTGTCCCAGCGGTCCGATAATCTCATGGGAATAGGGCTTTTTCAACTTATCGTAGGTGATATTTTCGCAGATAAAGTCGTGAATGTACTTCTCTTTTTCCCACTCTGTGAACTTTGCGGCAGGTCTTGCCAGCTTTTCCACCCGGGACTGCATGGCTTTCTGATGTTCTCTGATCTTATTTTTCTCAAACAGATACTCCGGCACGAAGATGATGTTGGGGGAGTCCTGATAATATCTATACCGATAACTCACCACCCAGAAGATCTCCGGATGATCCAGCCGCAGTCGGAAAAATACGTCATACAATTCTTCCGCCGGGATCCGCGGCAGCTGGATCTCGTCTGCCAGCGCCAGCACTCCCTGCTGCATGGCGTGATAGGCGGCCTGCTGGGGTTTGTTCATTTTCTGATAGTAATATGGTTCCATGGTAGTTTCCTATTCTATTGTTTTCATCTGTCTTATTTTTACATTTTAACAGAAGGTTTTTCTTTTGGGTGGATGTTTTTGATATTTTTTGATATTTTTTGAAACTTTTGCAGCAGATGCATAGTCTAATCATCAGAGACCTGTAAGAAATGGTTTTATTTAAGAGAGGAGTTTTACTTATGAAAAACAAAATGATCTGTGCACTTTTAACTACTGTGATGGTATTGTCTTTTGCTGCCTGTGGCAGTCAGGGAAATGGAGCAGCAACTTCGGCGGAAAGTACGGTGACTTCCGAAAGCGGTGCGGAGGCTTCTACTGCTGAAAGTTCTGCTGCTGAAGCTAGTGCTGAGACAACTACAGAAGCTTCTGCTGATGCGGCCAACGGTACTTCTTACGAGGATAACTTTGCAGTTCCCACAGAGGATGCTACCGCTTTCGCTAAAAAGATCCAGGATGCCGTAGCCGCTGAAGACCTGAATGCTCTCGCTGATCTGGTCAATTATCCGGTCTATGTTGCTCTGGGCGATGGCAGTGTGATCGAAACCAGGGAAGATCTGATTGCCTTAGGTGCAGACAAAATCTTCACCCCTGAGCTGAAAGACTCTATGGCTAATGCTGATCTGTCCGAATTAAGCCCCAGTATGGCAGGCTTCACCCTCTACAGCACCGGTGACGGCCCCAACATCACCTTCAATGTCCAGAACGGAGTACTCGGCATCAGCGGTATCAATTACTAATTTCCGCTTTGAACCATTAAGGGGAGCCTTTCATCAGGCTCCCCTTACTCGTGTCGAAACAACCGTTGTCAACGGTACCATAGTGATATCTATGTTCCCGTTTGTCTTACGCGTGATCAGCGTGGCTCCCCGCTGGATATATTGCTTCGCGATGCCGGAATATCCCAGATAATCAATGGACATTCCGTAGGTCATGCGGATGCCCTGATATATCAGGGATAATGTATTCAGGTGATCGTGTCCACAGAATATCCATTTCAGCCAGCCGTTATCCACCGCTTTTTCGAAAAAATGTGGCGGTTGATTCGATATTCCGAAGTACTCGTCCTTTTCTCCGATACTGCCGTGTTCATAAATCACGCTGTGATCGCCCAATTTCATTTTCTCATAAGCTTCCTTAAATTCTGCGGGCGGCATGTGGAAAAATGCCATGGCAGGCACTTTTCTCTCGTTCAGTTTTTCCATGCACCAGTCCGTCTGATCCTCATGGATGCAGTCGAAACCACTGAAAAACCAGCCGTCACCATACATGTTGGAATCCAGCAGAATCAGCGGAAGTAACAGTTTTCCCTGATCATCTGTGAGGTCTACTACAAAATTCCCTACGCCGGTAATGGGATTCTGAGGACTGTGCTCATATCTTCCTTTGGTAAAAACGGCATATTTTCCCGTAGTGAAAATCTCCGCCAGCTGTTCCTTATTGCAGGTGGAGCCCATTTCACAGTCATGGTTACCAAAGACCAGAGTATAGGGAATCTGAAAACCATCCAGAAATGCCAGCAGTTTTTCTGCCTGCTTTCGGTTGTTCATGGTACCGCTTTTCGGGAAAAACGGGAAAACAGAATCTCCGGTCAGGACGATCAGATCCGGTCCCGTCCGGCGGATCAGCTCCGTCACCGCTGCCAGCGCCAGTCTGTCCTTTTTCCCGGAAAACATGCCGAAACCAAGGTGCAGATCCGTCAGCTGCAATATTTTATAATCTCTGTCCGTCGGGATGCAAAGAGAAAAAGTCTCTTCGTCCCGAATCTGAAAGTTTTTGGAAGTATACATAAGAATCTCTTTTCTTTTTGGGGATTAACTCAACGGGATCAATGCTCCTATTGCAGAAAGTACTGTTGAAATCACCATCAGCACCTGAAAAGGCACCGTGCCGATCACACCGCAGATAGGACTGCTGCCCGCCTTTTTTCTGGATTTACCGTATGTCAGCACCAGCATGATACTCACCAGTACCACAACGCCACTCATGATCCGGGTCAGAACAATAAAGCTGTTCACGCCAAACACCGCAAACAGGATGCAGGGAACTGTGGCGATCAGCCAGCTGATGCGGTTGCCGCTGCCGATCTGCTCATGAACCACATCGCGGAGGGCGAGAGTATTGCTCCAGAACGTGGTAAGTAAAGCAAACAGGGAAAATACGCCTGCCAGGATCATCGCCCAGGTACCGATACTCTCTCCCAACTGCATGTATGCCAGTTCTTTTTCCAGCGCTCCCTTGGTTCCCAGGAGAACCGTGCCCGTTACGATCAGGACAAACACTGAGGAAAGCCCAAAACCGATGAAAATGGAGCGGCGGATCTGTTTCGCGTTGCCATCCAGACCTTTCACCACCTGGATCACTGCCTGATTGGCGGAAGTTGCGAATACCACCATGCTGTACAGCGCCAGCAGATTATTCCAGTGGAACTGTGCCCGTTGCAAAGAATTCAGCGGATGCAGAAAAGTTCCTACCGTCATCACTGCCACAATTCCCATGAGGACAATGACTGCGTACTTCTGTGCGATGCCTACGGCTTTCATGCCGATAAACACCACGACTCCGGCGATCACATAGTACAAAATCTGCGCCGCCACGAAAGGCATTCCGAACCAGTTCACAAAAATCTGTGCTCCGCCGTTGATGTTGCCGCTGACACCGATCATAATTGCCAGCCCGTAGACAATAAATACGCCCCAGCTGAAGATCTGTTTCATTGTGCCGTGGAACAGCTCTCCTTCGAAACTTTTTACCAGCTGGACGCCACCGTTGTTATAGGACAACTCGGCAATGATCAGGTGCAGAATCACGTTCGCACAATATGCAATCAATACCATCCACACGACATCCAGCATACTGTTCTTCGTGGCAAGATACGGAACGGCAATGATGCCCGTGCCGATGCTGTTGCCGACGATCATGCTGATGGCTTCGAAGGTCGTGAGATGGGCTTCGGATTGGATGGGGTGGGACATGGGGAGGACCTCCTTGGTAAAAATACTGATTTTCTATAGTTATAAAAGTTTAGCGGTAAGTGCTTCCTGCAATACTTTGGAGCAATTGATTCCTCGCTTATCGGCAAGTTTGGACATCCATGCCGGAAGCGAGACATTTTTGCGAACTGCCTTGGTGTCAGTCATGCTACGATATTTTATAGTGTCTGCCTGAATGATCGTAAGAATATCTGTCGGTAAATGAGGAATCTCTGACTGCGGTGTAGGCTCATTCGGAGTAATTTCCTCATCTTCCAGACCAACAAGACAAAGATTCAATGCATCTGTAATAAGGGCAATCGCCTCTGCCAAAGTCGGTGCTGTAGTAATACACCCGTCCACATCCGGAACCTTTGCATAGAAAGTGCCATCTTTTTCAGTAATAACTGCGGTATATGTGTATTGCATGTCATTTGCCTCCTTCTATATTTGCTTCTTTGAAGATATAGCGCATATCATTTTCATTAAAATCATGACGTTTTACAGGAATTGTCTGCTTGGTATTCGGTTGAAAATACAAATCATGACTTGCTCCATGTCTTCTAAAAATAAAACCGTTCTTTTCCAATTCTTTAATTGTTTTCTTTCGTGGATGCATTCTTTTCTCCTTTTATATTATACACAATTTTGCGCAAAATCAATAGTAAAATACACAATTTTACACAAAAATTCACGTGACATAACATTAAAAATTCGAATTGTTACATAGGAAATATAAATAGATTCTGTTAAAACCAATTTCTAAAGACATCATAGTTATCAACACAACATACGATATCAGACATAAAATAGAATAGTATAAGAAATTATTACAATCTGTTTTGCTTTCAATATAAAGCATTTCTTGTCTGTAAATAAAAAAATCCAAAGAACTAATTATTCTTTCATGTTCTCTTCTTGCATCCAAAGTGGCATATAGTTTCCATCTTTTTGCTTATAGAAATTTTTACTCAAATATCTGTTTTCCGTCTCGTATTCTTCCGGTGTTATTCCGTTTCTCCAAAATGGGGCTTCCATAAGCGTTTCCGTTGCCCAATTGCTTTGCCTGACCGTCTTGCTCAATTAAATGTCCTCCTTCTATGTAATCATATAGTACATTATATACGATTGTCTTTTCTATTTCAATCGTCGCTCCCGCAAGGGGAGCGACGCTCCAAAGTCGATCAGTTCCTTGATCTTGTCAAAATTTCAATCCACGCTCCCACGAGGGGAGCGACTCCGATCTGGTACAAGATGCCGGATCTGTTACGATTTCAATCCACGCTCCCACGAGGGGAGCGACTATGGTAGGATAAAGAAAAAACCATACGGAGGGATTTCAATCCACGCTCCCACGAGGGGAGCGACTAGCATATCATCTGTTACTGATCCTGTTTTTATTATTTCAATCCACGCTCCCACGAGGGGAGCGACGGCTCTTCCTTGTCTTTGACCTGTTCCAACGCAAATTTCAATCCACGCTCCCACGAGGGGAGCGACTCATGTTGTCTGTATTCCGTTCAAAAGCACTTGGGATTTCAATCCACGCTCCCACGAGGGGAGCGACGCCCTTGCTTTACCCACATGGTATACTTTTTCTTGATTTCAATCCACGCTCCCACGAGGGGAGCGACGTTTGTATACGGGTAGCCGGGTATACCATTACATATTTCAATCCACGCTCCCACGAGGGGAGCGACGGCTATAGTCCCGCACGTCTCCAAAAGATTCCGATTTCAATCCACGCTCCCACGAGGGGAGCGACAACTTATCAATATTCTCAGTAATGCTCATGTCAAATTTCAATCCACGCTCCCACGAGGGGAGCGACTTGACAGTCAGAAACTTCTGTATCTTACAGACCTTATTTCAATCCACGCTCCCACGAGGGGAGCGACGTGTAACGGCAAGGATTTCATGGACTTGTGGAGAATTTCAATCCACGCTCCCACGAGGGGAGCGACATGGCGGGAGAGAACGGTGTACCGGAAATGCTAGATTTCAATCCACGCTCCCACGAGGGGAGCGACGGGAATGTCAACAAATATATCCCATTTTATTGGGAATTTCAATCCACGCTCCCACGAGGGGAGCGACTACGACCAGCATGGGAAGTAACTATTTGGTCAATATTTCAATCCACGCTCCCACGAGGGGAGCGACAAATATGGGAACATATTTGTATAATTTAGCAATTATTTCAATCCACGCTCCCACGAGGGGAGCGACTTGTGTTCTACCGTGACAAGCTGCCGAAGTTCCATTTCAATCCACGCTCCCACGAGGGGAGCGACCAGGCAGAGCCGATGGCAACCATTTCAGAGACAGATTTCAATCCACGCTCCCACGAGGGGAGCGACCGTAAAGAGTGCCGTCACTTTCATCCAGCAGACGATTTCAATCCACGCTCCCACGAGGGGAGCGACCGTTTAGCTACTGGTGACTTTGATGGATATGTCTGATTTCAATCCACGCTCCCACGAGGGGAGCGACTTTCACCTGATGCTTGATTGCGGCCTGCGTCGGCAGATTTCAATCCACGCTCCCACGAGGGGAGCGACGTTTTCGGTATATCTGTCTTGGGCGTCTGAATAATGATTTCAATCCACGCTCCCACGAGGGGAGCGACCATAAGCGTCGATGCGGGAGATTTGCCGCGGAATTTCAATCCACGCTCCCACGAGGGGAGCGACAGTTTCGTAGTTCGTTGACACGCTTATATTAAGTATTTCAATCCACGCTCCCACGAGGGGAGCGACACGGACGCACCAAGCGGTGCCCCAATCGGATACGATTTCAATCCACGCTCCCACGAGGGGAGCGACTCCTGACGCCGGAGTCCGCAGTCTAACATCAGATATTTCAATCCACGCTCCCACGAGGGGAGCGACAACAAAGAGATCAACGCCACTCACGGAATTGTTATTTCAATCCACGCTCCCACGAGGGGAGCGACAATACCAATGACTTCTACCGGATATGTGCGTAATTTCAATCTACGCTCCCACGAGGGGAGCGACACTGTGGCGTTAGAAACCTTAAACAGTTACTTAAATTTCAATCCACGCTCCCACGAGGGGAGCGACTATTCCCGACTTTGGGCGTTACTACTACATCAATATTTCAATCCACGCTCCCACGAGGGGAGCGACGATAACGGGCGCGTACTGGAAGCAGAGTATTTGAATTTCAATCCACGCTCCCACGAGGGGAGCGACTCGATCTCGTTTGACATTTGCACCATGACAGCAATTTCAATCCACGCTCCCACGAGGGGAGCGACGGAGGTGGATCCTGCAAAGTATTATGATCAGGGTATTTCAATCCACGCTCCCACGAGGGGAGCGACTTGTTTCACTCATTCTGATTTCCCCTTTCTTTTGTATTTCAATCCACGCTCCCACGAGGGGAGCGACGGTAAACATACTCCGGATTTGCTCTCTCTGCTATTTCAATCCACGCTCCCACGAGGGGAGCGACACGGAGATTTCTTAAGTTTTCCCCAGAACAAGGGAATTTCAATCCACGCTCCCACGAGGGGAGCGACGATTGCCATTTATTAAGGGATCACTGTTAGGGATTATTTCAATCCACGCTCCCACGAGGGGAGCGACGATTCACCTAATTCGTAGGTAGTAGACGATCTACGTATTTCAATCCACGCTCCCACGAGGGGAGCGACGCAGACTTGACCTCGGGCGGTACTTGGTAGTACGATTTCAATCCACGCTCCCACGAGGGGAGCGACGACACCGATTCATCAAAGGCAGTCGGAGCGGATATTATTTCAATCCACGCTCCCACGAGGGGAGCGACAGCTGATATTCTCAAGGCGATTGAAGACAAGCTATTTCAATCCACGCTCCCACGAGGGGAGCGACCTGCGATTGATCCCCAGCTAAACAGCCAGTACCGATTTCAATCCACGCTCCCACGAGGGGAGCGACCAGACTTGACCTCGGGCGGTACTTGGTAGTACGATTTCAATCCACGCTCCCACGAGGGGAGCGACACCGTGTGCGGCTGATCGTCAATCGTGTACGGCTATTTCAATCCACGCTCCCACGAGGGGAGCGACAAGTCTTGCCTGTTCCACGCCCTCCCGTAAAAATTTATTTCAATCCACGCTCCCACGAGGGGAGCGACAAAGGCGAATTTAACGCCCTTATGAATGCGTACATTTCAATCCACGCTCCCACGAGGGGAGCGACCGGCGGCGGCTCCGCTCACTACTGCGCCCAGTAGAATTTCAATCCACGCTCCCACGAGGGGAGCGACGTCATTTTGATTATGTATCAACAAAGACGTATGTAATTTCAATCCACGCTCCCACGAGGGGAGCGACTCAAAGTCATTTACAGTCATAGTTTCATATGTACAATTTCAATCCACGCTCCCACGAGGGGAGCGACCGGATATATGCTCCGTCAGCTTCGGGATCCGGAGTATTTCAATCCACGCTCCCACGAGGGGAGCGACGGAATTTTTGCAGATCTGTATGCCAAAAAGGTGATTTCAATCCACGCTCCCACGAGGGGAGCGACACGATATTGCTTTTGTATCAAGCTGGTCATAGGATTTCAATCCACGCTCCCACGAGGGGAGCGACAATAAAACGGGCTATCTCAATGCCGAACTTAAAATTTCAATCCACGCTCCCACGAGGGGAGCGACTTTACGTATGGGTAGCCGGGCATACCATTGCATATTTCAATCCACGCTCCCACGAGGGGAGCGACATTAGCGGAAAGGGCAAATAGATCACTTATGGAGTTATTTCAATCCACGCTCCCACGAGGGGAGCGACAACTGTTTGAGGTTGCCAACGCCGCAGTTAAAAGTATTTCAATCCACGCTCCCACGAGGGGAGCGACTTTTGCAAACGCGATTAAACTAGACAAATTGCTATTTCAATCCACGCTCCCACGAGGGGAGCGACATAGCGTATGTATAAACTTCTTTTGTGCTCTCAAAATTTCAATCCACGCTCCCACGAGGGGAGCGACTAGGTGTAGTTACAAGCTAACTAATATGTCGTTAATTTCAATCCACGCTCCCACGAGGGGAGCGACGATGACATCTACCGGATATGTGCGGAGAATGTGTAATTTCAATCCACGCTCCCACGAGGGGAGCGACCCTTGGTCAGATCAACCTCAGTGAGCCCCATACTGATTTCAATCCACGCTCCCACGAGGGGAGCGACCTGGAGTGTCAAAAAAGCTGGGAGCCGAAGAATTATTTCAATCCACGCTCCCACGAGGGGAGCGACTATATTCGCCGGGCTGGGAATCATATCCGATGTAATTTCAATCCACGCTCCCACGAGGGGAGCGACGGTTGCAGTGACATTGCAGATCAGGTAGATTATATTTCAATCCACGCTCCCACGAGGGGAGCGACTGCTCTTATAGCAATAGGAGTTGCTCTTTACAAATTTCAATCCACGCTCCCACGAGGGGAGCGACTGCCCTGCATCCCATCCTGCCATAGCCATGTAAGTATTTCAATCCACGCTCCCACGAGGGGAGCGACTAGGAGCCACAGCTACAAATGCCAATGTCCCACTTATTTCAATCCACGCTCCCACGAGGGGAGCGACAGGATAGCCTTCCGGAGGACAGACAGCAATAGTATTTCAATCCACGCTCCCACGAGGGGAGCGACACTGATGTAGTGTCTGCCAGTCCAAGCATACGGAATTTCAATCCACGCTCCCACGAGGGGAGCGACTACCGAAGGACTGCTTCAAGACAAAATCAGTTATATTTCAATCCACGCTCCCACGAGGGGAGCGACAGTATAACTTGAGCATCAGGCAGCCACACACAGATTTCAATCCACGCTCCCACGAGGGGAGCGACTCATAATCAATGACAAGGTCAAGCTTTCTGTCCTTATTTCAATCCACGCTCCCACGAGGGGAGCGACATTGAGGACATGATGGCTCTGACAAGGGGAGAAATATTTCAATCCACGCTCCCACGAGGGGAGCGACAGTATAACTTGAGCATCAGGCAGCCACACACAGATTTCAATCCACGCTCCCACGAGGGGAGCGACGGGGAGGACAGTCCTGAGCTTGATAAGTTTGCTATTTCAATCCACGCTCCCACGAGGGGAGCGACGTATCTGTAAGGCAAATGCTACCGTTGCTACGAGATTTCAATCCACGCTCCCACGAGGGGAGCGACGAGGATAGTTGTTCTCAACCCTAATTTCATAGGATTTCAATCCACGCTCCCACGAGGGGAGCGACAAGATTACCACAGCTGTTAATACAGGATCTACAATTTCAATCCACGCTCCCACGAGGGGAGCGACTTCAAGTTACTTTAGCATTGAGGTACAACTATAATATTTCAATCCACGCTCCCACGAGGGGAGCGACAGCAATTTTCGCCAAAAAGTTCTCTTTTCTCTCAGCAAAAATTGTCTAAAATATTTAATCTTAACAACAAATTATTTTAATTAAAAATATCTTTGTATGTTATTTCAACAAATCGCATAATTTATAAGGTGCGAATCCACCAGGCATTTTATGTATGCTTGGCTTTCGCATCAGTTACAAAATCAGTGTCTGATCCGGGGCGATTCCTCTGTCTACCCCGATATGTTCAATCTTGGTCTGATATTTATTGCCCAGATAGTAGAATCGAAGACTGTCCTTTTCTGTATCAATAATATCCTCAAGTGTTGCCTTCAACGCAATGCTCTGTGCATTATCCAAAATGCACTCAAATACGGAATTCTGAACTCTTCTGCCATAGTTGACGCATTGCTTTGCCACTTTTCGCAGCCTTGCTTTGCCGGTCGCATTTTCTGTGTTGACATCGTATGTGATCAATACTAACATATCGCACCTCACTTCCACAGGAATGCAGGATAACCGTCCAAGTCGCCACGCAGGAATCGTGCCAACAGCATTGCCTGTACATAAGGAACCATACCCCATTCCACTTTTTCCTGCAAATAGGGATGCGTTATGGTTTCTTTTTTACGATTCTGCCACTCCGTCAGTATTACCTTTCGTCCATCATCATCCAGAAGAACCGCGCCGTTTTCTTTTTGGGTAAAATTTTTAGCTGTGATCATCCGCTTATTTACCAACGACAGCACAAAGCGATCCGCCAGCACGGATCTTAGTTCCTCCATCATATCCAGTGCCAGCGATGCTCTACCCGGACGCTCTGTGTGCAGATATCCCACGCAGGGATCTAACCCTACGCACTCCAGTGCAGATGCTTCCATATTTGTCAGTAATGTATACACAAAAGACATCATTGCATTCATTTTATCGATGGGCGGTCTTTTATTCCTGCCTTGAAATGTAAAATCTTTTTTCTGCTGCAGAATCAATTCGTCAAACACGCTAAAATAAATACTGGCTGCCTCTCCTTCATATCCCCTGAGTTCGTCCCTGGATGTGCTATTCTGAATCAACATCAGAGAATTTTTCAGCATTTCAGATGCCTTTTTTACCCGCTCTGCATCAATCTGCATACTATGATCTCTGACTGCCCGCTCCAGAACCCACCTGGCATTATGTACTTTTCCAAGGATACAATTTTGAGCAATCTCCAATCCCACCTGTTCATCTTTGCTGCTGGCATACTGTTGTTCCCGCAGAATCACGTTCCCCCGCACTTTCCCGGTGACCCGTGCCAGGAATTTTCCCTGGGGAGTCATGTAACACAGAGAAATATTTCGTTCTGCACAGGCACCCATAAGTGCCGGGCTGGTTCCCCGATATCCGAATGATACAATTTCCTCAAGATTATGCAGCGGAACTCTGCCCAATTCTTTCTTGTCATCATAAATTACAATATTTTCACCATCCAGAGCAAGATAACTGTTTTCGGAAGTAACATATAACGTATTCAATAATTTTTTCATACGTTTTCCTCCATAAGTACCTGATCCATATAGTTTTTCACCGAACCGGTTTTTGCGAGTCTGGGCATACAAAGTTCCTTTAAAGAACAGGAAGTACAGTTCTTTCCCATCTTTACTTTCGGTGTATACCGCCGTTCATAATATTGATGCATTTCCTGAAACATCTCCCGCACTTCGCTGCGAAGTTCTTCCGTGATCTCCACGATTTCCCTCCGTTTTGTCTCTCCGTAAAAGAGTGCACCTTCCGGAATCTGTGTGGAAAACATTTCTTCCAGGCACATTGCCTGCGCCGCTAATTGTAATTTGTCTTCCTCTGTGATCTTCGGCTTTCCCTTCTTGTATTCGATCGGATATACCGAAAAATAGCCCCTGTGCCCATGCAGGCGGATTCCATCCCCACATCTATGGAATTCCACCACATCACACTCACCCGTGACGCCCATTTCTCTGGACGCCACGGGTAATGCTCTCGCTATGATTGTGTCTCTTCTTTTTTCGGTAAGATATGGATCATGTGCTTTCTTATGCATTAATTCACCGATTACCGTATGTTCATTTTCAGCCCACTGTTGCTCTATATGGATCAGCGCCCACTGTCTTTTGCAGAATCTGAAATGCTGGATCCCTGATATCATGAGATAATCATCTTCTGCATATTCCATTAATTCATCCTTCTTACTTCCACGGAATCAGGAATCTGTTCCTCGTGAACGGTAACCGTATAGTCCTGATATTTTCTGGGATATTCCACGCCCTCGTTTCTCTTTACTTCTACGGCATCGAACAATTTATAAGCCGGGCAGTCTCCCAGTTCTTTGCTATGCTTGAATACAATCAGTTCCCGCACTGCCATATTGCCTCTCGCTGCAGAATGGTCTACCTCGAACATGTTAAGAATTGCTTCCCATAGCAATTCCAAATCGTCTTCGGAAAATCCGGTTACTTTCCGCGCCAGATTTGCGGAAATATAGCCTTCTGCCCGGTACAGTCCATAAGGAACGATGGTCTTTCTACCCATTTCCGTATTCTTGTTTTCCGCGTCCTTTTCTGTGGTGATGGCAACTCTGGTGATAGTTACTTCTTGGCTGATGATCGGATCGATACTTCTGGCAAATCCAATCTGCACGGGTCCTCTCACCTGACCGCAGTTCAACGATGCTTTTACAAAAGTAGTCATTACGGCACCAAACGTACGGATATCATAGAAATTCCGGCACATATAATCCTTCAATTTAAGATCTACACCGGGATCATTTTTCTTTAACTTTTTAAGTTCCTCTGTCACCTTTTTATCATCCGTTTCGGTGATTCCCATATCCGCACAGGCTTCTCTGTCACTGCGATTTAAGGGTACATCTTCTTTGATGTAAATCTTATATCCCTGAGCATCCTCTTTTACGGTCTCGACATAATTGCGGATCTTACGTTTCAGGCAGACATCCGTTACCAAGCCCAGTCCGCTCTCTGGATCGACTCTTGGCATATTGCCCGCATCAGGATCTCCATTGGGATTACCGTTCTCCACATCAAATAATACTACGAACTCATATCTGTTTTTAATAGCTTCACTCATTTATTTGTCCTCCCCTTTTTTATATTTTTCCTGCTGTTGATGATAGTAGCCAAGTGCAAACTGCCCCTGCTGTTCCAGGGATAAGCGTTTCGGGAAATCGTCAAATTTGCCCATAATTTTCCCAACTTCTTTTTCGTAATAGACTTTCGCTCCGCCTTTATCCCGTTCCAACTTTTTCATATGGCTGTTTTTCAGTTTGAGCAACACCGGGAAAATAACTGCCGGCGTAGCACATGCGGAATTAAAGTAGCGGTCATGAATTGTCGTAGTGATTGTCGGGTTTGCTTCTTTTTGTATGCTTTCCAATACGGAAAACAATCTTCCCAATACATAGGCTATATCATTGCGGTCTTCGTTCAATCCCATGAGATTTTCTCCTTTCATACAATTATAATTTTTGATCAAAAATGCTTTGATGATAGCAGCACGTTTCCAGTTCACGTTACCGCACTCTGCCCGAATGCGGATCAGTGTGTAGGTATACAGACTTGCCGGATATCGTCCGCCCGACAGAATCGCCTGCAATACAAGGGCTGCCATGTTCGGAACCGGTGTCTTATCTTTTGATTTCTGATTCACGGTTTCATTCAGCATGTCACGAATCCCCAGATAATCCTGTTCTTCCCATGCCGGTTTTACAATCTTGAGCCGCTCATAATGGTCTGCTATATTCTGTATGATTTTCCCAAACGAATTTACATAGAAAAAACGGACCGACAATCGTGCTGCATTTGGTGCCAGCGCCAGTATGTAAAAATTCTGTTTCGGATCCATCTCCGCATCTTCTAAGTAAACCCTGGTGCCTTCTTTCAGGCTATCGAAAATGTCCTTCAGTTTTTTCTGATTATCTTTCGTGGGTTTAAACATATTCAGAAAACACTTCTGATACTGCTCTTTACCGCTTTCTGCCCAGTACACGATCATGGAATCCCCCAGGGAAAAGGTGTAATCCCGCTGGGACAGCAGATAATTCAGTGCCGTGGTATATGCAAATTCCGCATATTTTCCCACCGGTGCATTATAACTCTGTTCCTTTCCATAAGACTCAAATGACGGTGCATTGAATGATACCAGCGCTGCTCCGCTGGACTGTGCCCCGGGTACTCCTTTGATTGCTTTATGGATTCGTGATATCTCGGCTTTTTTACCGGTAACCAGGCAAATGCCGTTATCTTCTCCACCATTCCGCGCCCGATAGTTTTCCCAACAGTCTCGAATCTCCGGATCTTCCTGTGCTTCCTGCCCTTCCACAGAGAAAATAAGATTGCCGCCTTCTGTCAATTCTTCCCAGTTTTCCCGAATCACAGGATGTTCTGATGCTTTCTGCGGATCCCATTTTTCAAAATAGGCTAAAATTGCCCGGGCTGTTTTTCCCTGTGCAGATTGCAGAATCTGTCCATGCTTTTCTTTCGTCGCCTGGAAGCAATCCACTACACGTGAGTTCGTTCCATCTGCGTCAATACCCAGCATATACTTGGAATTGTCGCACAGAAAATTAGCTGCCACACCGGAAGATCTGGTCACCATCTCCGGCACGACGAGATTTGCCGGTACCCAGACTACTTTCTTACCACGCATATCCTCTATTTTTCGGGAAGTAATACCTATGATATCCCCCTCCGAAGACAAATTGATTTCATAGGACACTTTCGCATGGCACCATCCCAACCTGGATACTTTCCCCTGTTCTGCCAGATTTTCATAGTATTTTACCAGTGCCTGTAGTATCATCGCAGCACCTCGCAATCTCTCAGATCCACCACGCCGTGACGCATTATTGCCCGGAAAAACATAGGCTGGATATTTTCCGGATCACTGTAATCCATGTCAAACAGCATGATGCCAAGATCTTTTTCTTCTACTACATCATAGGCGGTATGAATTTCTTCTTCCTCGCAGAGAGCAAAATGCGCCGAGAATTCTCTACAACCGAAGTATGGCATATAATAAAATTCTCCTTTACGCAGCCGTCTCATGATAATGTCCTTAAATTTTCCGGGATTATCAGAAGCGTTGGCTTTCTCTGTCATTTCAAAATGAGCTTCGATGGTGTAGCTTACATTGCAGAGCAGCTGTGATGCTCTCTGTACAATGTCCTCCTTCGTACTAATATACAATGTTTTGTCTGCACCGTTGTATGCCTGCAATACATTGCTTGCCAGGATCTTGCTTTTTACTTCATTTCGTCGTACACTTGTAAATTGGATAGGGTTTTTGACATAGATTTTGTCGATGATCCACCGCATTCCCGGATGCCAGTAAATGGCTTCCAAAATACCGCGTGCCGCTGAGGGCGTGATGATGTCATAGCTGTAGCGTTCAACTTTGAGTTCGGGTCTCGAAAACAATGCATAGTCTCCCCATACATTTACTTTTACTCCGACTCCCATTTATTCCACCTTCTTTCCACAATTAAAGCGCTGTTCCCGTTTACTGTTCCTTTGTAGTACTATTTTCTGTCTGACAATAATACCCCCTTTGTAAAATACTGTCTTTTCGCAGATATGATATGACAATATTTTAGTTTATCTGTATTTATCTGACAAATTCACTATACTACAAGTCTAATATATTTGCAATGCCTATTTTTATTCGTAATGATAATTTCAATTGAAATTATTGCTAAAACTATTAGATTTTTTTGAATTATATGTTATACTTTCAATGTCAGGTATATCCTGTGGATTGAAATAATTGTAATTTTCATTAACTTACAAGAGTAGCGGTACACTTTTCCATCGTGTACCGCTACTTCCATTTCCTGCAATATTAAAACATCATCATTCCACCCAATTCCACTTCCAGTTTCAATCCGGTGTCTTCCCGGTATTGTTCCTCCTGCGTCAGCACATAAAAATCCTGCGCACCCAGATCTACAGCTTCTACCATCCCCGCATCACGCATTTCTTCAAACAACATATTCCGTTTCTCATATTCCCCTTTTTTCCGAACACTTACACAATATTGCCCTGCTTTTCGCATACGGCTCTTTGTCAGTCCCTGCTGCCGAATTTCCTGCAAAAGAGCCTTCGCTTCCGGTTCTTGGTCGATATATACCGTAACCGTATTTTCTTCAATCAGCTTAAAATCTTTCGCAACCGTCGCAAATTGATAATCTCCACCATCAAATTTCTCCAGAATTTTCTTCATATCCAGGCTTTCGCCCTTGATGCGATATAGTCTCCGAAAATATTCTGTGATATTATCCAGTGCAGTAATATCTCTGCCCTCCGCTAGCAGATTTTTCGTCGTGTCGATCTGTTGCCGCTGTCCGGATACCCTTTCCTTGTCTTCCCACTGGAAGATGCGGACAATGCTCTCTTCCTTTCCTCTTTTATCATTTCGATTACAACGTCCTGCTGCCTGAATAATGGAATCCACACCGGCTAGTTCCCGATATACCGAAGTAAAATCCAGATCCACTCCGGCTTCCACGAGACTGGTCGAAATGACGATGCATTTTTTCCCTGTTTCATCCTTGAGTCGTTTCCCAATCTCCGCAAGCACTCGTCTTCTATGCGCCGGATACATGGTGGTTGATAAATGATAAACGCCCTCTCCCTGCAGCCGTTCGTAAAGCCGCTGTGCTCTTTTTCGCGTGTTCACGATACACAGTGCATGCCACTCCTGCTGTAGTTTCTCCGCCATTTCCTCTTCCGTGACGGTATCAATATTCTGATAGGTTACCCTTTCAAAAAATCGAAATTGTTCCTCTCTCCGTGGGCATAATTCCCGGGCAACATACTTTTCAGGCAGAAACTGCTGTAATGCCGGCTGCGTCGCCGTACACAGTACAATACTTGTTCCATACTGCTGCAACAGTTCTTCTATCATTGCCATGCACGGTTTCAAATAATTTGGAGGAAGCATCTGCGCTTCATCGAATATGATGACACTGTTTACTATATTATGTAATTTCCTGCATTTGGAGGACTTATTGGCATACAGGGATTCAAAAAACTGGACATTTGTGGTAACCACCACCGGTTTATCCCAGTTTTCCGCTGCCAACTGCATGGGTTTGAACTCTTCCGAGCTCTCATAGTCTACATTGCTGTGATTTTCCAACACATTTTCACTACCCAGGATTTCCCTGAACACCTGCGCATTCTGCTCGATAATACTGGTATAGGGAATCACATAAATCACACGGTCCATATGGTTCTCCACCGCATGCTGCAACGCAAATGCCAGAGAAGCCACAGTTTTGCCACCACCGGTGGGTACCGTAAGCTGAAACAATCCTTTGGAGGACTTTCCCATTTCCAGACAGTTCCGGAGAATTTCAGATCGTCTTCCATCAATCGTAGTATCATTCCGATTTATAAGCCATTTTGCTGTGTAATTTTGCAATTTCTCCAAAAGAACATCCATGCTCTCTCCGGAATCCCTTTGAACCGTTCCGTTGTTCATAAACTGTTCTGTATCCAGAAAATCGGCATCCACCAGGCAGGAATACAGCATGCGGATAAATACACTCAGCGCAAAGTTTGGATCCTTTTCCGGATTCATGGCAATGGGTGGTGTGGTAATTTGAGGGATTTCTATTTCCTTTTCATACGCACTGTAATCGCACAACCTTTTCTTAAGTCTCCCCAGTAAAGAGGACGGTAATCCCTCTCGTCCCAGATCCGGCAACCCTGCATGATGCCCTGCTATGCAGTAAGTCAGAAGCCAATAGCAGCCATCTAAATTTTCGCAGACCTTCGCCCCGGCAGTGGAATGATCCACCCGGATATCCAGATTTTCTTTGATCTTCTTTTGAAATTCCGCGGAATATTTTCCAATGTCATGTAACATTCCACAACAATATCCCCAGTCCGCTTTCCTGAATTTTGCAGCAAATTTTTCTGCAAGCTCTGCGGTTCCCTGTAAATGTTCTTTTACTGATTGCTCTCTGTCCCCATCAATGTGTGCAAGGTATTCCATGTTCTTCCCCTCTTTCCTACAATCTATTCCTTCCGCTCCGACAGCATCCCCTTGATCTTCACGCCACTCAGATCCACATCCAGCACGATCTTCACCATCCAGAAGAACAACAGCAACACCAGCATCGGGATCACGCAGGAAGTAATGATCATCACGGCAACCGCCTCGATAAAGTGATTTAGGGAATTCTCCACCTTCTGTACCAGATCTTCGGTAGAAACCGTCACATTTTCCACGACATTTGCCACTGAATCTTTAGCGCCGGAAATGGCATCTTTTGCCCAGTCGAAGATATTAGTAACAGAGCCGGACGTGCTGTTGTCCTTCTCCTGTGTATTCTGTGTTGCAGTTCCCGTTGTGCCGGTTCCGGATGCATCTGTAGCATCGGTGTCGTTCCTCAGATCACTGTTTTCCAGTATATTCTGCGTGTTCTTAGCATCTTCAATGGTTGCTTCGATCTGGGCCTGATAGGTGTCTCCGATGAGGTCGGATATCTTCACACTGGCAGGCACCACGAGGGAGATCGCCAAGCCAAACACCGCCAACTTTGCTGCCAGTTTTCGTACCGTGGCATTTGCAAAGATCAGATTGAATATCCACAAGCCACAGGCAATCGGAATCAGGTAGGTAAATGCCACATAGCCGGTAATCGTCACGAGATATTTTTCCAGATAGATAGCGCAGAGGACCACCAGCAGATATCCGCTGACATCTGCCATTTTCTCCGCGATGGGCGTTGCCGTGTCTCCCGGAAGCAATGTGATCAGCGCCGAAGTCACCGTGGATGCCGCCGTCAGCTCCATGACCGTCTGTTTTTTCTCATCCAGAGAGGCTATGGTTTTCTGGTGATTTTCCGGGGCGGAGGCGTATTTTCCGATAACGGTTATGGATAGAATAGCGACCAACAGCAAAATCACTGCCGTAATGCATTTTTGTTTGATAAAGTTCATGTGATTACCTTCTTTCCTTCTCGATTTCGATATTATTTCCCACAAATACCCTGCCATTACATTTTTCAGGACGTAATATGAACTATACGCTACACTTTTCAGGACGTAATCCAATGTTATCTTACACTTTTCAGGACATAACTTCTATTTTAGGATGACGTTACTTCAAAAATCTCCGTAACATCTTCTCTTTCATCTCATCATACCTCTGGTACCGTATCGGCAGATCCGTCCATGTCTTTTTATCCACAATACTTCTATAATGGCTGAAAGTCTCGAATCCGGCGCGTCCATGGTAGCCGCCCATGCCGCTCTCGCCCACGCCGCCGAAGGGCATGGCGCTAGTGGCTAGGTGGATGATGGTGTCGTTGATGCAGCCTCCGCCAAAATGGCAATAGTTCAGGATCCGCCTCTGGGCCTTTTTGTCTTCGCTGAAAAAATACAGAGCCAGAGGATGAGGATGTTCCTCCACACAGCGGATCGCCCAATCCACAAAGTCTCCCGTGGCTGCATGCGTCCCGGAAGCATCCCTGCAAAAATCATTTTGTGCAACACCTTTCTCTGCATCATGTGCATTATACGTCAGCACCGGCAGGATCGGTCCGAAGATTTCTTCTCCCATCACGGCATCTTCCCAGGTCACATCCGTCATCACTGTGGGAGCAATCCGCAAAGTCTTTTCGTCATACTGCCCGCCGCAGACGGTCTTTTCCGCATCCATCAGCCCCAGCAGTCTGTGAAAATGCTTTTCGTTGATGATTTTTCCATAATCCGGATTTTGCAGGGGATCCGCACCAAACTGTCTCGAGATCTCCGCCCGGATAGCTTCCACCAATCGGTCGCGGATCCTAACATCACACAACACATAATCCGGTGCCACACAGGTCTGCCCGCAGTTTAGATATTTTCCGAATACGATCCTCCTCGCCGCCAACGGAAGCTTCGCCGTAGCATCCACGATGCAGGGACTTTTCCCGCCCAGCTCCAGCGTCACCGGGGTCAAATATTCCGCAGCGCTTCTAAGCACCTCCCGTCCCACGGTCTTGCCTCCGGTGAAAAATATCATATCAAACCGCTGCTGCAATAATGCCTGATTCTCCGTTCTGCCGCCGGTGATCACAGCCACGTATTCTATCGGAAAACATTCTTCCAGAATATTTTTCAGCACAGCTGCCGTCGCCGGAGCATATGCACTGGGCTTCACCACCGCCGTATTTCCGGCAGCTATGGCATCGATCAGCGGATCCAGCGTCAGTAACATCGGGTAATTCCAGGGGCTCATGATCAGCACGGTGCCATAGGGTGACGGAGAGCGAAAGCTTATCGCTGCGAACTGTGACAGCGGTGTCGGCACTCTCTTTTCCTGCATCAGCCCCCGCAGATGTTTCTGCATCCAGGTCAGCTCCGAGAGCGTCAGTCCGATCTCGCACATATAGCTCTCCATCCGGCTTTTTCCCAGATCCTGTTGCAGTGCAGCATTCAGTTCCTCTTCATGGCGCTGCAGGGAGGCCTTTAATTTTCCCAGCTGTTCTGCCCGAAATTTCCGGGAAAGTGTGGCTCCCGTAGCAAAATATTCTCTTTGTCTGTTCAATATCGTCCGGATCTCCTGCTCTGTCATAGATGTCTCCTGCTTCTATTCTTTATACTGCCATAACTATTCACAAAACCACCTCTGAATAATTACATACTACCCAATTTTGAGTCTCGGTGCAACCGCTTCCCTGCTCATCCTATACACAAAAACGGCAGAGTTCTCACCCCACCGTCGTTTGTCTCTTCCTATCTTGATCTCATTTCTCCTATTTCCACGCAAAATTCACTATTCCGTACACATAAATGAACAACACCGCCGCCGGAACAAAATACTTGAACACCGGCTTCATCCAATGCTGCACTTTCAATCCTTTTCCCTCGTTGGCTTCCTCCAGGAATTTATCCCAGCCCCAGCCGACCTTATAACAGCAAAATACTGCCAGCAGGATCGAACCTATGGGCATGATATTGTTGGACACCAGGAAATCCCAGAAGTCCAGCCAGGTCGTTCCCGCCGCAAAGGGCTGAAAATGGATCACGCTGAAGCCCAACGCCGTTGTCAATGCCAACAGAAACGTTCCCACACCGCAGACGATACATCCTACCGGTCTGGACCATCCGGTCAGTTCCCGGACCATGGCCAGAATATTTTCACACACGCCCAGCACTGTGGACATGGCTGCGAACACCATGAACAGGAAAAATAAGGTTCCCCACCATCTGCCACCTGCCATGTTGTTAAATACTGTCGCCATAGTATCGAACAGAAGGCTGGGACCCGCCGTCACTTCCACATCATAAGTAAAGCATGCCGGAAATATAATGATACCGGCAATCACTGCCACCAGTGTATCCAGGATAATAATATGAATAGACTCCCCCATGAGAGAACGGTCCTTGCCGATATAACTTCCGAAGATCGCCATACCGCCCATTCCCACGGACAAGGTGAAAAATGCCTGATTCATGGCGCCCACCACCACAGAACCGGTGATTTTGGAAAAATGAGGGATCAGATAGAAGCTCAATCCCTCTCCTGCTCCCGGAAGTGTAAAGCTGTGCACCGCCAGCACCAACATCAGTACGATCAATGCTGACATCATATATTTGGTAATACGCTCCAGCCCACCCTGCAGATGGAAACTTAAAATGACAAAAGCGATCAGTAAGGTGAACAACAGATATGTCACATTCACCGAGGGCGTCGTGATCATTTTTTCAAATCCGAAATCCTGATTCTGCCCTGTCAGAAATTTTACGAAATAATAGAGGATCCATCCGGACACCACCGCATAGAAAGCGATCAGCGCAATGTTTCCGATGAGACAGACGATGCCCCACAGATTCCATTTGCCCCTGCCGCCGGATAATTTCCGATACATATAAAGTGGACTCGTCTGCGCCGCACGCCCCACGGAGAATTCCATGATCATGGTGGGCAGGCCCAGCACGATCAGGCAGATCACGTAGATCAGCATGAAGCTTCCGCCACCGTTCTGCCCGCACATCCACGGGAATTTCCACACATTTCCGCAGCCGATGGCACACCCCGCCGACAGCATGATAAATCCCAAACGACTCCCCAGTCTTTCTCTGTTTTCCATACCCATGATCCTTCCCAAAACTACTTATTCTAAACATGGGATACGACATATATTTTTGCTGTTTTCCCATATTTCCGCCATCTTTTCACATTGACAGCCTTATTTTTTCATTATATAATTTTCATAAATATTTGAAAAACAAATTATTTTTATCATATTGATCGAATAATTCAATCGAGAAGGTGCAATTATTTTATGGATGTCAAAAATCTGGAAACCTTTGTTATGGTGAACGAACTGAAGAGCTTTACACTGGCGGCACAGCGCCTGGGCTACACCCAGTCCACCGTGTCTTTTCAGATCAAACAGCTGGAAAAAGAGTTGTCGATCCCACTGTTCGAGCGCATCGGTCATACCGTAACCCTGACCAACGAAGGGGAGAAGCTGTTACCCCTGGCCCAGCAGATTCTGCGGCTTGCTGCGGAAGCCACCCACATCAGCGGTAATACCGCCCCGGAGGGTCTGGTGCGGATCGCCATTGCAGAGTCCCTGGCCAGCTGGGAATTTCACAGCCGTTTTAAGGATTTTCATGAAAAATATCCGGGCATCCGCCTGAAGATCATTGCTACCAGTACTGACGAAATGTTCCAGATGCTGGGGCAGAATCAAGTGGACATTGTATACACGCTGGACCGCCGTATTTTTAATCACAATTATGTGACCGCTTTCGAAGCTCCAGTGGATATTCATTTTGTCACCGGTGCCGGTCACCCCTTAGCCGGACAGACTCAGATCACCCTGGAACAGATTTTGGAATATCCGCTGATCCTGACGGAGAAAAACATGAGTTACCGGGCTGCTCTGGATGATCTGCTCTCCCAAAACGGTAAGGAGACAATGCCCATCATGGAGGTGGGCGATACCCAGCTGATCCGCAATCTTCTGTGTCAGGGTCTCGGTATCTCCTATCTGCCGGAGTTCGTTGTAGCGGACGATCTGGCAAAAGGAAATCTCGTCAGCCTCCCCATGACGGAGATTCAGCCGGATATCTGGCGGCAGCTTTTATATCATAGGAACAAATGGATCTCACCGGAACTGAAATGTGTAATAAAATACCTGCAGGAGGAATAATCCCCTGCAGGTTTTCTATTATATATGAATGTCGGGGGCAAAAGCCCCACCTTTAATTCCTACGAATTGTTTCGTGCTGCGCACTCCCACACTTCTCTCCAATATTCGCTTATCGAGGAATCTTCATCCCAGAAGCATTCCGATTCCATGTACCAAAAAGGCTGCCACCCATGCCACAAAACACTGCCAGAGTACCACGGCAATGGCCCATTTTCCACCCAGTTCTCTGCGGACAGAAGCGATGGCTGCCACGCAGGGAGTATACAGCAGGCTGAATACCAGTAATGTGGCGGCTGCCAACGGGGTAAGTACCGTGGCAATGCTGCTGCCGAACAATACTTCCAGGGTTGCTACCACACTTTCTTTTGCCATAAATCCGCTGATCAGAGACGTACAGATCCGCCAGTCTCCCAATCCCAGCGGCCGGAACACCGGAACCAACAGACCTGATAGCATTGCCAGCATACTGTTGGCTGAATTCTCTACCAGATTCAGTTTCAGATCAAAACTCTGTAAAAACCATACTACAATCGTTGCAATGAAGATCACAGTAAATGCCTTCTGTAAAAAATCTTTCGCCTTTTCCCACAACAGCTGCCCAACATTTTTGGCTCCCGGCAGACGGTAGTTCGGCAGTTCCATTACAAAAGGCACCGGTTCTCCCTGGAACAACGTGCCCCGATATAAAAATGCTACCAGAATTCCCATAAGGATACCAAACAGATACAATGCCGACATGATCAGTCCACCCTTTCCCGGGAAAAATACGCTCACAAAGAACGAATAAATCGGTAATTTTGCAGAACAGCTCATAAACGGAGTGAGCAAAATCGTCATTTTACGATCTCTCTCACTGGTCAGCGTCCGCGTCGCCATGACTGCCGGTACCGTACATCCGAACCCAATCAGCATCGGCACAATACTTCGTCCGGACAGACCGATCTTTCGAAGCAACTTATCCATCACGAATGCCACACGGGCGATATAACCGCTGTCTTCCATAAGTGAAAGGAAGAAAAACAAGGTCACCACAATAGGCAGGAAACTCAATACGCTGCCCACCCCGGTAAAAATACCGTCGATCACAAGACTTTGTACTGCACTGTTGACATGGGCCGCTGTCATGGCTGCATCCGCAAGTTCTGTCAGTCTGCCGATTCCCAGTTCCAAAAGCCCTTGCAGCCAGGCTCCGATCACATTAAATGTCAAATAAAACACCAATATCATGATCACAATAAAACAAGGGATTGCCGTATATTTTCCGGTAAGGATCCGATCGATCTTCTCACTGCGGATCCGTTCTTTGCTTTCCTTCGGCTTTACTACCGTCTGTTCACATAATCTCTCGATAAAATCAAACCGCATGTCCGCGATAGCCGCACTCCGGTCCACACCACGCTCTGTCTCCATCTGGCAGACAATATGCTCCAGCATTTCTTTTTCATTTTCATCCAGCTGCAGCTTCTCCAGGATCAGATGATCTCCTTCAATGGCTTTGTTGGCTGCGAAACGCAGGGGCAGCTTTGCAGTCTCCGCATGATCCTCGATCAGATGCCCCACCGCATGGATGCAGCGGTGTACGGAACCATCATGATCGTTTTTATCGCAGAAATCCTGCCGCAGTGGCCGTTCCTGATATTTTGCGACATGGACTGCATGGCGGATCAGTTCGTCCACACCTTCGTTTTTCGCAGCAGAAATGGGGATTACGGGTACTCCCAGGAATGCCTCCATGGCATTCACATCGATGGAACCGTGATTGCCGGTGACTTCATCCATCATGTTCAGGGCTACGACCATGGGAATGTTCATTTCCAACAACTGCATGGTCAGATACAGATTACGCTCGATATTCGTCGCATCCACGATATTAATGATAGCTCTGGGTTTCTCATACAGGATAAAATTACGGGATACGATCTCTTCACTGCTGTAAGGGGACATGGAATAAATACCGGGCAGGTCTGTCACCAAAGTATCCGGATACCCTTTGATGGAACCGTCCTTACGGTCTACGGTAACTCCGGGGAAATTTCCCACATGCTGATTCGAACCGGTGAGCTGATTGAACAGTGTAGTCTTGCCGCAGTTCTGATTTCCCGCCAGGGCGAACGTTAATGTCGTTCCCTCCGGCAAAGGATTCTCATCTTTTTTCGAATGGTATTTTCCATCCTCACCTAATCCCGGGTGCTCCGCATCCGTCACCCGGTCCAGCCCTTTATGTTCTCTTGTTCTCTTCGATATAGGTGCGATCTCGATCTGATCCGCTTCCGCCAAACGCAACGTTAGTTCATAGCCGTGCACCTGCAATTCCATGGGGTCACCCATCGGAGCCAGCTTTACCACCGTCACCTCCGCTCCCGGGATCATACCCATATCCAGGAAATGCTGTCTGAGTTCTCCGGAACCACCGACGGTTTCGATCACGGCGCTTTTACCGATTTCCAATTCTTTCAGTGTCATAACACTTCTGTATCCTTTCGTATCTCAACATTTTAATGTTCTGTGTTGTAACAGAAGTATTATAGCGCATTTGGTATTGAAAATCAGTATCAATTTGTTTTTTTTATTTCCATATTTTTTTAAAAAATGGAACAAAAATGTAGAAAAAATTGATGAAAGCAGTTACAATTAAAATAGTATCAATAGAAAAGGGAGGGAACTTATGAATATGAAAGAAAATAATAAATATCGTTATACGAATACTTCGGAACGCAATATCAGAATGAACCGGTTCTATATTATCGCTTCTTCGCTTTTGGCGATTGTTTTCCTGTTTTATCTGTGGTTAAAACTGATAAATCACAACATTTCGCCCATTGTTACATACGCAAATACCATTCTGATCGCCGTTTTCTGTGTGGTAAATGTCGTGACACACCTTCGAAATAAGGCGACACGACTATTAAAAGTCTTCGCTACCATCGAGATCGGCATTGAGTATCTGTTGGTTGGTTTACAGACAGATGCAAGTTTCATTCACTATGCGCTGATCGCCATTTTCATATTACAGCTTCCTTATTATGAGAAAAAATCTCTGAAGAAAACCGCTTTGGGATTATTCGTGCTCTACCTGATCGTCATGATCGTTCAGGCTGCGAAGGGAATCTACGGTCAGGATGTGAATGCCGTCTGCTCTACCCTGCTGGTATTCCTGATCGGAATTATTATTCTGGAGACCGGTAAGATCACAATACTTTTTAATAATGACGCCATCGGTTCTTCCCGGGAAGAACATAACCATGTAAAAGAAGTACTGGATAATATTCTGGACGTATCCCAGACCGTACATCAGGAGACCACCAAAACCACAGATCTTATGAACCAGCTGGTACAGACGACGGAATCCGTTGCCAACAGCATGCAGGAAATCTCCGATGCCACCAATATGACTGCCACCAGCATCGAAGAGCAGAGTCAGATGACCGGTACGATTCAGAATGCTATCGAGCAGACCAGTCATATCTCCGAGCAGATGGTTCAGATTGCCGAGGATTCCAACGAAAGCATCCGTAAGAATATGGCTGCTATGGAATCCTTAAAACAGCAGTCCGCCATGATCAAGGATACCAACCATTCCGTCACCGACGCCATGGCAAAATTACAGGAAAAGACAAAAGAGGTGGAAACTATCGCCGGAAGCATCATGGCAATCTCCGGTCAGACCAATCTTCTGGCATTGAACGCTTCCATCGAAAGTGCCCGTGCCGGAGAGGCCGGACGCGGTTTCGCCGTTGTTGCCCAGCAAATCCGGCAGTTGGCAGAACAGACCAAGAGCTTTACCGAAGAGATTACGAAGATCACCGATGAGCTAAATGCCAATGCCAACACGGTAGTCAACACGATCAGCGGCTCCATCGAGGCCACCGACCAGCAGAGCGAGAAGATTCTTGCTGCTTCCGAGACTTTCGAACAGCTGAACAAAAATATGGAAGCACTGGCTTCCCAGGTGGAAGAAGTAAATCACCACATTCTGGGCTTGTCAGAATCCAATAATAAGATTATGGAAAACATCTCCCAGCTGTCCGCTGTAACTGAAGAAGTTACCGCCAATGCCGAGCAGGTGCACACCATGAGCCAGAACAATCTGGATTATGCAGAACAAGTAAAAACGGCAGTAGAACATATCCGCTCTACCACCGATGAGATGGGGACGCAGGAGGGTTAAACCTCCTGCGTTCTTTGATCTTACTATTTCAATTTCAAACCGTCTTTAAAAGCATTTCCTACTTTATCTCCCATTGCAAGATAAGTATTATTCACAGGATCATAGCTGATTGGCTTCAATTTCTTCGGATCGATCTTGCCATCCGTCAGGATGCTTTCGTCCGCATTGACGTTGACGATATCGCCCACCAGAATGCCGTCTTCAAAACTTTTCACCTTACATTCCAGCGCCATAGGAAGTTCATCGATCAACGGTGCATTGACAAAATCACTCTTGGCTGCATGGAAACCGGACTTTGAGAATTTATCAGGTACTTTCTTCGCAGATTCCACGCCCACATAGTCGCAGGCTACCACGGTATCTTCGGTTCCGATACTTACGGTAAATGCTCCGGTCTTTGCCAGATTCTCCGTGGTCTTATGCTCTGACATACTGATGGAGATCTCATTCATGTCCGTAATGATTCCCCATGCTGCGTTCATGGCATCGGGTACTCCATTTTCGTCATACGTTGCAATGATCAGCACCGGCATGGGATACATTACCGGCTTTGCTCCAAAATTTACTCTGCTCATATTCGTCCTCCTTGTACTAAATTAATTTTTCCTTCCATTCTGCTTCCCGGAATCCGGTCAACACCAGATCCCCGTCCACGACAAACGGCCGCTTTACCAGCATTCCGTCCGTGGCCAGCAGCCGAAGTTGTTCCTCTTCCGTCATGTTCGGAAGCTTGTCCTTCAACTGCATGTTCTTATATAACAACCCACTGGTATTGAAGAATTTCTTTAACGGCAGCCCACTTCTGCTCTGCCATTCTTTTAATTCTTCGTAGGTGGGGTTGTCCTCTACAATGTGACGATCTGTATAGGTGATATTATGTTCCTCCAGCCACTTTTTTGCCTTTTGACAGGTGGAACATTTGAGGTATTCTATAAATAGCATGGGGACCTCCTAAATGTAGCAAAATTTATTTTTTAACTAAAATCATTATAATTCACTTGATTATCTTAATTCAAGGTATAACTTTAACAGGAATTTCTTTATATACTTCAATATAAAAAGTCCCCCGCCTCACGGCGAAGGACTACACTTTCGACCCAACCATTTATATCCCGCATATCGGTCAGCGGTAAACTTTCATTACACCTACATTCTGTCAAGCACGCAGGCGAAAATCAATAGTATTTTTCATCTGCAAATACTTCTCTATCAATTTCGGCTGTATCAACGGATACGTCCACTCCTCCGGCAGTTCGCCCAAGAGTACTATCTTCTCCATCTCGCTATGCAGTTCTGTCGCAAATTCTGTTATCTCCGCATAGCAAAGCAGCCCAAAGGATTCTTCTCCCGTATCATTTACTCTGGTCTTCCCGGTTACAGAGTATACACACAGGGGCTTCATATCGAACCTGATTGCACCGGTTTCTTCCTGCAATTCTCTTTTCGCCGTTTCAAGAATGCTTTCACCGGCTTCTCTATGTCCACCCGGAACTTCATAGGTGTCTCTTTCTTTATGCTTGCAAAATACCCATTTGCCATTGCTCTGTGAGACGATCACCGCAAACTTCAACAAGGAATCATCCACTGAGTCATAAAATTTTACTTCCAGCATTTTCTTTCCTTGCCCTCTCAATTAAATCTGCCTTGAAACAAAATGTACCGTTTCTTTTCTCTGCTCAAGTATGTAAGGTATCAGTTCCAATGGATATACCTTCGTGTCCTTCCTTAGTTCCTCCAGCGGAATCCAGCAGAAATCCAGATTGATTCTCTCATGATCCAATTCATCATATCCATGAAACACCCCATCCATAGGAATACTATCGTCCAGTAAATGAACATTATAATATAAGCAGATCTGGTGGCAGGGTCTCTTTCCCCATGGAAAATACAAAATCATCGTTTTTAAATAGAATGTCCATGTGATCTCCCTTCACGTCAAATATACTCATCCTGTTTTACCTAAACTTTAAAATCAAAACTGTTATTCCCACGGAAATCATCATAAGCCCAAGCAAAATGACCAGCGCAATAACCTTTGCATTTTTCTCCATAAATCGGATAGGTGTCCCATACTTTTCATCAATGTTTGCATCTCTTCGCTCATTCCTGATATTCTGCTCCCACTCCAGATCCTTCAGTTTCATATATTCGTCATAATGGCGTTTTTCCAGACGGTCTTCCTCTTCGCGTACCAATAATTCCAGGTTTTCTTTATAAGAAGCCCCACAATTACTACACCCCTTTTCGTCTGTGCTTTTTCCCCTTATCTTATTATCACAGTATTCACAGGTAAATTCATAATCACTTGCAGGTTTATAAACCGGAGGCTCGCCGATTTCAAAATTGTAGTATTTATGACGTATCAGCTTATATTTTTGAATTGCCTGCATTGTAGTACTTATATATTCCGTTTCCTGTGTAATGGCTTCTTCCTGAGATTTCATATACTCTAAATACCTTTGATGCATGGCCCGTTTCTTTAACTGATACTCCTTGTTCTTTCCAAAATTACCGCCACAGGTTGGACATTTTTCATCCGCAGAAGATACCTTGGATCCGCAAAACTCACAGGTAAATTCAAAATTCTCCTGAAAATGATCCTTTTTGTAGGAAATGTACTTAACCGGTTTCAGGTCCTTACGTGCTCTAATGCCGGAAGAGAAAAACAAGTATATAAGTAATAACAGGCCAAAGGTAATTGCTATATTAAAAAATACTGTTGAAAACAAACTGAAAAATTCCATAATAATGTGTCATTCCTCTTTCGTATTAAATATAATTCTTAACTAATCATATCATAGTAAATCCTATTTTTCATCTAAGTCCTAAGAATGTACTTGATTACAACTCTTGATACTTCATGCATGGGAAATATCTTAGAAAAATCCAGTTGCCATATCTCCATTTTCTGCTACAATTTGATCATAATAGTTGCGAAGCAACGTTAAGCACCGGATGCCGGGCAGAGTGAAACGAACGCAGAAACCGAACGCACTGAAACCACAGAAGTGATAACGGAAGATTCCACAGGAACTCCGGCACCGGTGGAAGTATCAGGAAGCACGGAAAATAGCACCATTTTGCCTCTCTCTTATGAGGATTTTAATGTTAATGGATTTGGATATAGCAATTACGTAGACTTATATGGAGCCGGAAACGGCTATGAAGATGTAGAACGTATTTCTATTATGACTACAAATTGTACGGCATATACTGAATACCCCGATCAAATGTCATCAGACACAGAAACTTCGCGTGGTATAAAATTAGGCGATTCCAGGGAACAAGTGATTGCTGCTTATGGAGAGCCTCAAAAAGAGGTAGTATATAAAAATAAGGCCTATAATCATGATGGTCTGGAAAGCCAATACAATTTGTGCTATTCCTATATTGATGAACGCTACCCTGAAGTCTTTTTCAATTTATCCTTCAGTATGGATCAAAATGATAATGTGCTTGATATTTGCTATGAAGCAATATTGATGAAATGGTATAAATAATTAGTCATTTATAAGTATACCCCTAGGAGATATTATCTCATATTCCCTGGGGTATATTAACCTTATAGTTTTATTTCCTACTCTCCTATTTCATCCTGAGGTACATCTTCAAAGCCTATTGCCTTATAGCAATAATAAGCGGATTCATTATTTTCAAAAACCTATTTGATTTCCCAGTGACCACTGTAACCACTTCCCACATATGATATATTCGGCATTTTCTTAATTTTACGCTTTACTGTTGCAATGCCAATTCCTAATCTTTTTGCCATATCAGATGTTGATACTCGTGGATTTTCCTCTATCATTTTTATTATTTTTTCTTGAGTATCATCTTGGGTATCACCTTGAGTATCATCTCGAGTATCATCTTGGGTATCACCTTGAGTACCATTTTGCTTCACCTGTGTTGCATAATTAGTGCCATAATTCAGATTATACAAAGTCAATGTAAAATCATCATTATCTGCATCAAAGACTGGCATCTTAGACTCATTAAATTCAACTTGTCCCTCGTAGTCTGCCAATATTTTCTTAAACCCACTGCCTCTACGCTCCATGTATTTCAAACGACTGAATATATCAGCTAATATCGGATTTCTTCGCTTTGATGGAATTTTTAATAAATCTTTTCCTTCTAGAGATATTCCGCTTACCATTCCACCCGGTGAATATATCTCGATTCTGTCATCAAACATATCTATATGGACTTCACTGCCTAAGCACATATCAACTGGTGTAATATTGAGATCACCAACCGGTGCTCTCACACTCATTATGACATCACCAGCTTTTGCCGGTTTAGTCATTACTGTTGTATATGTATCGAAAGTTGGATACTTAAATCCAAAGGTTCTGTTTCCCTGCAAGAACGGATAACCTTTTCCTTCTGTGTTATAGTATTCAGACTTGGGTGATTGGCCCATTGTTACATCAACAATATCTTCAAGTTTACACTTCATTACCAATAATTTCTCTAAATGCCTTTTGCTGCTCATACATATCTCCGCCAGACATAACACGTGAACCAAACCTAACCTCTTCCCGATGTTGTACCCGCTTCACCCATTCCTCCGCAGGAACCTCAAGAATAAATGCTACATCTATCACAGACAATATATCCTCATCCCAATTCATTGTTACGCCAGAAATAACAAACTGCAGATGCTTTTCTATGTCATTACGGATCATTTCCTGCACTTCTTTTGCTGAGCGTGGCATAGAATACGGAAGTTACCCTTTATACTCACATTTAACATCATATTGTTGTTCCAGAACAGCTTGGCGAGAGTTCTTTTGTTCCGGAAAATAATAATCTTCTACATCCATCTCATAAAAATCAAGTCTTTTTGCAATAGTATGTGCAAGTGTAGATTTTCCGCACCCGTTCAATCCCATAATGGCAATGCCACGTATCATATATGTTCACTCCTACATTTAAAACTCTTTATTAAATTCGTTCTTATAACATTACTTCAATCTCAATATCTTGCGACAATTCCATGGTTGCTCTTTTGAATCTATCCCCAACCTCAGACTCTCCAATTACATCCGTGTAATGAGTCGGTATAACCTTTTTAGGTTTAATCTTTTGTGTAAACTCAGCAGCTTCCTTAACGTCAAAAGTATATTTTCCGCCGCAAGGCACAAGCAAAATATCACACTGCACATCTATGTTATCTTCATTCGCATCAGTATCTCCTGTCACGAAATATGTCTCACCATCAAGGGTTACAACATATCCTACCCATCCCATTTCCCTTGTATGAAATGGCTTGTTAATATTATACGCTGGTACCCATTTTATCAAAATATCCTCTCGATTTAATTCGGTTCTAGACCCCTCAGCGTTAACATACTCTACACAACTTACCATTTTACCGACTTGTTCACATACAACCTGTTTCATACTATATGGTGCAACTAATATCGTCTGCTCTTTAGAAACTTTTCTAATATCTTCCGGTGAAAAATGGTCATAATGCTCATGCGTCACAAAAATAAAATCTGCGTCATGTCTCTCCTCCGCAATCTTAAACGGATCAAAATATACCACCTTCGTTCCTTTAATTCTGATACTGCTTCGCGCGTTAATCGAAATTATTGACATATCAAGTTTCCTTTCTATCATTTTACTTATAACTTCATTCGTAAACGTCAAATCCTGCGCCTACCCTTAAATTTAACGCCGCTTTTATGAGCGGCGTGGTTTCCGGCATTCCTCGGGAAGCTCCTCTGCCCAGGGCATCAGCTGATCTAGTTTTGCCAGATCTATATTTCCTTTTTCGTCACAATACTTAGGCAGCTCCGTGAGGATATACCTGAAGTAGTAGTATGGGCGCAGATTGTTCAGCTTTGCTGTTTCTGAAATACTGTAAACAAGAGCGCTGGCTCCGGCACCTTTTGCTGTGTTATGGAACATCCAGTTCTTCTTGCCGATACAGAAAGTCCGGATAGCCCGCTCGGAAGCGGAGTTATCGATCGGGATATCCCCATCGGTCAGAAATACCTTTAAATAGTTTTCCTGATGGATGATGAAATTTAGTCCCTGTCCGGTCCTGGATTTCGGAGGCACCGCACATTCTGCAGCCTGTTGTTTTGCCCACGCAAAGAAATCCTCAACCAGCGGCTTTATCCTTGTCTGCCGCTGTGTAAGGCGATCCGTTGCCGGAAGTTCTTTCAGTTCGGTATCGATCCGGTAGAATTCTGCAATCTTTTGTAATGCCTGGTATGCTACGGAATTTTTTACTGACAGGGGATCCTTTTTATCCGCTGCCTTTACGGCATCTGCAAAGGCTCTTCTTGCATGTGCCCAACAGTTTGCGTTTGTCACTCCCGGCAGTTTTTTGTCCAGCAGATGATACTGCTCCAGACTGTCCGTGACCAGAACTCCTTTGTAGTTCCGGTAAAACTCCAGCGGCTTTTCGTGATCCCTGCCTTTCTGGTATTCGTAGATCACCACAGGACGTTCCTTATAGAACTCCCCGGAACGGTGTACCCACATGTAGCATTTACTGTTCGGACGGTCACTGTCACCGATCACCTGTGTCGGTGTTTCGTCTGACTGCGTCACCGGCAGGGACAGCAGTTCCTGCTTCATACGATCCACAAACGGTGCGAAATATTTCTCAGCACACCGGATGATCCAGTTCGACATGGTCTGTCTGGAGATATTTACACCATTGCGTTGAAACTCCTGCTCGACTCTGTGCAGTGCAGAGGAGTTCACATATTTTACATTCAGAATGGATGCAAGCAGGGAAGGAGTAACGATGCTTCCACGCAGAAGGTCCTTGGGGCGTTTTCCACGTAAGAATTCGTCCTGATAATCTCCGCCGGTTCCCACGTAGACTTCCACGGTATGGACTTCCACCGTCCAGGATTCCGGCTCATGGCGCAGTCTTTTGTAGGTTTCATCCTTCATTCTACGCCAGTTGCCTGCACCATAAAATGCATCCAGTTCTTCTGTGGATAGCTGATAAGGAGGAAGGATCTCTTCCGGGAAATCTTTCAGATCCGTTTCCCGCTGCCCTTTTTTCTTATGGTTACGCCGGGATGGAAGTACTTCCTCCACAGCAGGCTCCGGGACAGACAGATTGCAGCAATTTTCTGCCTCATCAAAGAAGGACAGCTGACCATCTATGGAATCCAGCGTTTCTGTATGTTTTCCGAAACGATAGCTGTTCGCTATGCGTACCTGTTCGATCAACCGCTCGATGTTCTCATTCAGGGTATCCAGTTGTCCCTGCATCATAAGAACGATGGTGATCAGTTCTTCCAGTGTATGTCTGTCTGCCATTGTCCTGCTCCTTAAACTGTTTTCATTATACCAGAAAACACAAAGGATTGCGAACCGGCAACCCCGCAGGTTTCGTCATTCTGCCTATGCCTGTATGGCGGTGTGATGGTCATAGAGCCAGGGAAATATAAAGTTTTCAAGGCGCTGAAATTTTATCCGGATCCTCCTGTGGATACGTCACAGACCAGGAAACAGCCTTCAGAGAGGCTGTAACACCGGGAATGGATCTGCCCCGATAACAGGCATAAAAAATCTATGTTTTGCACAAAGATCAGGTGGGCTTTTGCGGTGTTACTTCCCTGACTTTGGGGTTCAGGGGATTCAGCCCCATCATAAGATAACGGAACTGTTCCTCTGTAAGGTCTGCGGCTTCTTCGCTGGTTCTCGGCCAGGACAGGGAACCTGCCTCCAGCCGTTTGTAGAGCTGAAGAAAACCGTCTCCCATCCATAGAAGTCCCTTGATGCGGTCGGACCGTCTGCCACAGAATAGGAATAAAGTTCCCTTTTCAAAAGGATTCTGATGGTATCTGTCTCCGATGATCATGGACAGCCCATCGATCCCTTTGCGCAGATCCACACATCCGCAGACAATCACGACTCTGCGGATACCGGCAGCATCTTCAAGCATGAAGCACCTCCTGCAACAGCCTGCAAAGCAGGGACTCTGAAATATCGTTTGATAATTCCAGCGTCAGGCGGCCTGATCTGATCACTGCAACCGGAGTCATTGCTGCCGGGACGGTTGGCACCGGTGTTGTGTCCAAAGCAGTTTTTATCGGGATTTCTACAAAAGAGAGGGCAGACGGGGTGGTGGCTTCCTGGAGCCCCTCCTGTTCACAGACTTCCCGGCGGATCTTTCGGAGCCAGTAATAGTAAGATTTTTCAGAAATATCGTTTTCAGCAAGCCACTGTTTTGCTGTAGTGCCTGCCGGTCTGTCCTGACACTGTCGAATGATGTTTATCCAGTTCGACCTGCGGACAGTGTGAGTTAATTGATCCATACGCTTTAGCCTCCTCTAAAAAACTAATAGTTTTTTCGTGTTATTTAGAGTGTGGCATAAAAAAACTAATTAGCCAAGGCGCAGGATTTGACGTTTACTTTAATTGGAGTTATTTCGCTTCTGCTTCTTTCAGAAAAAATAGAAGCATATTAGAAAAAGACCTGAAACCGTGTTATTTCACACGGCCTCAGGCCTTGAAAATACTGGATTTTTGAAGCTAACCTCTAAGCCACTTACAGGTCACTCAAACTCTTTTTCGGGTTTGATTTTTCATGTTACTTAATTGTTATTGTGTTTCAAAACCGTATCATTTTGACACGTTTTTGTATCTTGTTAATGTGGTTTCTAAACTACTGTACCCAAATTGTACCCAGAACTTTCCCTTCTCACTTTAGATAACACGTTCTTCATAAATATTCTTGCGGCTCAAAATCGCAAATCCGAAAAATTCGGAATTGAAGTTCCCGCACTCGGAAATAACATATTGTGTGCTTGATTACTTGTCCATTTCTATGGGAATATTAGTCAAGCCCCTGCCACATCTGCGGTAAGTGGTAGCCTTTACTAATTTTCAATATTATGTATCTTCTGTGGAACAAAATCATTTTCCTCTTTCCAAATATCCCCTAAATGTACTGCAGCAGATGAACAAATAAAAAACAAAACATTCTTACATGCTTTTAACTTTTCATTAACCAAATAATTTTTGCAATGTTCTGAAAATAATGTATAATCAAACTTTTGGTTCTTTAACATGAATTCAAAAAGGATAAAATCTATGTTTCGTAACATATCAATATACCATTCCGGGTTATTGTAAGCTCTCTCAATAATTGCAATACAATTTTTAGTATAATGTGGTGCCGGAATCTCCATCCTTTCCACCAAATTTTTATTATAGTATTCCTTTGGAATTTTCTCAGCTAACATTTCATTTGCATATCTCGTTACACTTTCTATCAATCCATTTATATATGTAGCTTCAGAATCTCCATAGGTCAATTTAGTAGAAATATATTTCTCTCGCAACTCTTGACTCATTCCAAATACGTCCCTACATATATCAAGCAGAGCATACGCTACAACCGTAGCACCCTCTGCAAAAATCATTTTTTTCCCATCATCACTCCAATTTTCTTGTGACAATTTATTTAAAATTAACAAAGCAATATTAAGCGTTACATATGGATTATCCGAAATATATTCTTTCTTCAATATTGGTAAATAATGTAATACCTGTGGATCACCTGTATTTTTGTCTTCCAGTCTTTGCATGAATTTTCCATAATATTGGTAATCAGCATATCCTATTTGTTTATCTTTATAATTACTTAGCTCATTTTGAGAAATTACCCTAACCTTGCTTTTTCTAGCAAACTCAATTATGTCAGGTCCTATCTTAGGTAATGCTATATATTCATCATCTACACCAACATATTCTCCCAAGCCTTTAGTCCAAAATATTCTCTCAAATGGTTTCGGCTTAACTTTGTTTTTGCAATCACAAATTATTACCTTTTTTTCAAAGGGATATGTATATTTAATTCCCAATACATCTACGTCTGTAATATCCTGATTTATTGTAGATCTTATAGGAATAGATCTTCTAGTAAAATAATTTTGTTCTGTAAAAAGTTGGCAAACATCGTACTCAAACCCTGTACCTTTTCCACTATTATTCGCCATCAGAATATACCTCCTGTTCTAATAGAAGCAATAAACTTTTCCTGTATATTTTTAACTGGTACCGTTCTGTCAGCTTGAATAACTTTTCTTCTTTCTTCTGGAGCTATGTAACCAGTTGGCAAATTGTTAAAAACATCAATTTCATTTACAGAATCGTTTACCACCATATTATATTCTAACATTTGCTTAACCAACCTTCCTACCTCAAATTGACGCAACTTCATTTTATACATTCCGTTATACGGTTGCACGGATATAACTCCATCCAGCTCCAATAATTTATAATCTTCTCCAATGGCAGTACATGGGCCTACCCATTCACCTCTAAGTAATTTATTCACAATATTCATCATTTTACTTGACGTATATATTGCTCCTCTAGACGATACAGATTTATATTCGCCATATCTTAGACTGCTCAGCAATAACTTTGCATGATTAAAAACATCTGTTGAAATTTTCCATGAACCAATTCCAGGTCCGATAAGCTGTGGAGTAGTATAAAAAACAGCCTTTCCAAAATCTGAATTAACCGTAATTCCATCAAGCAGCCCCACCCCCTCCATCATAGATATAATGTTAGGATTAATTTTATCAGTCAAATTATCTGCCAAAAAACCTTGTGACTGTTTTACCTGTTCCATAACAAAATTAACATCATTCCTTTGACTCTCTGGCAAAGATGCGATAGCCTTAGCTATCTTAGAACCATCACCAGCAAAAGCATATTCATTGTAATATATATCCGAATTCTCAATACGCTCTTTTTTTATAAGTGAAAATGCTGACTCTAATGCCAATATCTCATTTACATTTTCTTCTGAAATACCCTTTCTGGATGTTAACGCCTGCGTCAATTCTTCCCTTGAAGCAGGAAATTCAAAAGTTGTTTTTAAACTTTCTAAATTTCCCCTTTCAATTTCATCCGGCTCATAATATTCAAAAATATCCGACACGGTCTTTATCGCATCCTCTGTGGTCAGACAATATATTTCCAGCTCAGATACATTCCCAAATTTATCCAGCTTAAAATCAACTTGACCAAAATTCTTTAAAATTTCAGCATATGTCTTTACTGCATCTGGTGATATATTTGCAGTTCTCGCAAACACACTAAGTTTCTTACCAGTAATAATTTCTTGCTTATCTACCAATAGTTTTCCTAGTAAAATTCCAGATTTTCCAGCTCTTTCTGTCACTTCTAAATCATTTAATTCTACGGTGTCAGTTCTCACACCAGTTGTATGTTTTATTGTATTAATTATCCATGACCCTTTTTCTAGATTATCCATAATTTCCTCCCATAATAATCTTTGTTTTTCTCTTGTTAACTCGCTTTTTCTCACATTTTCATTTTTTCATAGAGATTGCTTCTA
>NZ_JAOQJO010000050.1:0-1139 GCF_025567015.1 Waltera acetigignens
GCTTATCACGTCTTTCATCGGCTCTTAGTGCCAAGGCATCCACCCTGCGCTCTTTTTAGCTTGACCTAATAACTCAGCAAGCGATTAAAACTTTTTCATGACCCGGTGGGCGCTTGCGCACACAAGGGGCTTGGAAAAACGTTTTAAACATTTGCGAAGCAAATCTCATGAAGCAGATCGAAGATCTGCGAATGAAGCGCTTGCGTCCGTTCTTCACATCTAGCGTGATGTTACTTTAGGTTTTGTTTCGTTTTGCTTGTTTGATCTTACATCTCTGCAAGATCCCTCGGATGTCTTGTTATATCGTTTTGCAAACTTGATATAATAGATTTTAATTTCAATATTCGGTTTTCAAGGAACAAACTGGGCAGATCTGTTAGTATCTACCGACTGGACTTAAGTGGGCATTACCTCTTTTACCTCAAAGGTTGTAAGGTTACTCACTTAACTGGGCTTAAGTGGACTCGAACCACCGACCTCACGCTTATCAGGCGTGCGCTCTAACCGGCTGAGCTATAAGCCCTCAGTTAATAGCCTGTCAAAATACCCAAGGTATTTCGCAATGCGATTCGTAAACGCAAAGCGTTTACTTCATCACGTGCTTCGCACTATCTATTCATGCATTCATGCTCTCGCGCAAGCGAGCTTGCGTCGAGCCTGTCTGCCTGAACAGGCATTGCTCATGGCTATCGTGGAGATAAAGGGATTCGAACCCTTGACCCCCTGCTTGCAAGGCAGGTGCTCTCCCAACTGAGCTATACCCCCATGGGAATCTGGCAGCCACCTGCTCTCCCATACCGTCTCCAGTATAGTACCATCGGCCGCTTAGGTCTTAACCATCGTGTTCGGGATGAGAACGGGTGTGTCCCCTAAGCGCATAACCACCAGAAAATTGTTCATGGTCATCCGCCTCGTGCTGTCCGCTCGTCTTCTTCATAAATGCTTCGCATTTATTTCATGGACTCCCGGCCTCTTATACATCTGTATCGTTTCCCAGCTCTGTAAGCAAGCTTACTCGCTGCTCTCCGATACATCTGTGCACTCGGCTCTTAACAACCAAACAGTAATGCAACCCCTACTTCTTCCGTTTCCTTAGAAAGGAGGTGATCCAGCCGCACCTTCCGATACGGCTACCTTGT
>NZ_JAOQJO010000051.1:0-1071 GCF_025567015.1 Waltera acetigignens
ACTCATTTTTAGGTTTCAATAATCAATAGAAAAAGTTCTATTTTTTATCATTTAGGGCTTGACTATAACTAGCTGGTCTGCATTAAAATTTACTACTTTAATTGCCTCATATATTTCATCTGTTAAAAACACAGGTTCTTCTTTTTCAACATCTCTATAGGGAAAATTTAGACCACGTACATTAAAAAAATCTTGAACACTACCTTCTTCTGCTTTATACTGAGGTATTCTCAAAAAAAATCTTCTTTTTAATGCACTCTGACTAATTAATTTTTTTGCATTCCCTGCCATTTCAAAAATCACATTCGAAAAGGCATTAGTCAAAACAGTTACCCTTTGTTGCCCATCAAGTAATGCCAAAATTTCTCCCGTAATACCTAATTCCGCACTCGTTTTTCGTTCCTTGCATCCAATAAGTTTATATGCATAATCATTTGAATTACTACTCAAGAGGAGTATACTTCCAACTGGCATTTTAGCCAAAACTGATGCTACTAACTTAGACTGTTTTTCTTCATCATTCCATACAAAACCTCTTTGAAAATCAGGCAAAAGAATTTCCCTATTTACAATTTTATCTATTACACTGCTTAATGCTTCCGTCGTCGTTCTCATTTTTTCTCCTTTGTATATGTTGATGCTCTATTTGCTAGCTACTACATTTACTTATACTTGTCCCAATACTCCAAATAATATTTGTATAAAGTTCTTTCTCTTACCGGACATCCCGTTGCTCTTCTCATATCTATGTATTCCACTAGCTTTTTTCTTTCTTTAATATCCAACAGCGAATATCCGTATTCTTTTTCATTCGTATTAATATAATATCTAAATTGTTCTATCACCCGTGGCATAAATCCCTCATCTTTCAACCACTCATAAAATCCTTCTGCTTTTTGAGTACATGGCATTTTTAACCACTCCTCAATTTCTTTTAATTCTACTCTATTGATTGGTCGTTTGAAATTTCTTGTAATATACTCAGAGCCTTCGTAAACGTCAAATCCTGCGCCTTGGCTAATTGATCTTTTTGTGCCACACTCTAAATGACACGAAAAAACTATTAGTTTT
>NZ_JAOQJO010000052.1:0-563 GCF_025567015.1 Waltera acetigignens
GCTTGCGCGATTCCCGCCAACCAGTTCTTCACATCTAGCGTGATGTTACTTTAGGTTTTGTTTCGTTTTGCTTGTTTGATCTTACATCTCTGCAAGATCCCTCGGATGTCTTGTTATATCGTTTTGCAAACTTGATATAATAGATTTAATATTTCAATATTCGGTTTTCAAGGAACAAATTTCAACAAGTAAAACTTGTTGAGTGGAGATAAAGGGATTCGAACCCTTGACCCCCTGCTTGCAAGGCAGGTGCTCTCCCAACTGAGCTATACCCCCATGGGAATCTGGCAGCCACCTGCTCTCCCATACCGTCTCCAGTATAGTACCATCGGCCGCTTAGGTCTTAACCATCGTGTTCGGGATGAGAACGGGTGTGTCCCCTAAGCGCATCGCCACCAGAAGTGTTCTTATTTCGGATTTCCTCACTGGCGATGCGCTTTGCGCATAACCACCAGTTCGTTATCCTTTTTCTTGATTTACCTCTTTGGCAAATCAACAGTAATGCAACCCCTACTTCTTCCGTTTCCTTAGAAAGGAGGTGATCCAGCCGCACCTTCCGATAC
>NZ_JAOQJO010000053.1:0-462 GCF_025567015.1 Waltera acetigignens
CCGTATCGGAAGGTGCGGCTGGATCACCTCCTTTCTAAGGAAACGGAAGAAGTAGGGGTTGCATTACTGTTGATTTGCCAAAGAGGTAAATCGAAAGAAGATGGTGGCGTATGCGCAAAGCGCATAACCAGCCAAGACATCTTCACAAATAAAATTTCTGGTGGTTATGCGCTTAGGGGACACACCCGTTCTCATCCCGAACACGATGGTTAAGACCTAAGCGGCCGATGGTACTATACTGGAGACGGTATGGGAGAGCAGGTGGCTGCCAGATCTCTTTAAAAAAATCGCTGAAAAGCGTTTAAATAAATACTGGTTTTACCAGTGATTAGAGATTAAAACAAAGTTTTGGTTTCTAATGACTGATAAAAATTCAGTCAGATTTGTTCCTTGAAAACCGAATATTGAAATTAAAATCTATTATATCAAGTTTGCAAAACGATATAACAAGACATCCGAGGG
>NZ_JAOQJO010000054.1:0-349 GCF_025567015.1 Waltera acetigignens
ACGACTTGCAGGGACACGGTAGCCGATTGGAGGTTATTTTGCCGTGTCTCGTTTGCTTTTTCAAAGCTCACATGATCTACATCAGTTAAAAAAAGCATTGCTCCTCCTCCGGGCAAGTATAACATTGCATCGGCATTATCGTTCCATGTAATTCAGTATAATAATGGCTGTTCTTGGCGCGCCAGTTTTCCCTCACGGAAATCTGGCGTTTTTTGTTGCCATTTTTTCGGAGATGACCCGGTTGTCTGCCGGTGTCGGTCTCCGCCTCCATTCGATTCACCCGTCAATCACCCGTGAATCGAAATGGAGGTACATAATGAAGAAAATTAACCTTCGGGAACTTTATCCT
>NZ_JAOQJO010000055.1:0-320 GCF_025567015.1 Waltera acetigignens
CTGTCAAATTTTCGTATCTCTTCAGGATTCTCAATTTCTCTTTCTGCCATGAACCGGACCATCTCCCCTCGGGCCATTTTGGCATATGTCCCTTTCGTTACCAGTTTATTTCCCGATAACTCACAAAAGGAGACCGTAATATAGGTATCCTTAGGTGTCAGATACTTTTCTATGCATTTTGAGTATTCTTTTGATGCCAGATTAATGATAACCCTGCTGTCATCAATCACTGAACGATATAATCTCTCCCCCCAGTAATCATACAGATTTTTTGCATCTCCTATCCCGACCTTTGCCTGCATTTCTAACCGGTACGGTGT
>NZ_JAOQJO010000006.1:0-5167 GCF_025567015.1 Waltera acetigignens
TTGGTCAAGCCCTCGACCGATTAGTAAATGTCAGCTGAACACATTGCTGTGCTTACACCTCATTCCTATCTACCTCGTAGTCTTCAAGGGGTCTTACTCATTTCTGAGGGATATCTCATCTTGAGGGGGGCTTCACGCTTAGATGCCTTCAGCGTTTATCCCTGCCGGACTTGGCTACTCTGCCATGGCTCCGATAGCCAACAGATACACCAGTGGTCCGTCCATCCCGGTCCTCTCGTACTAAGGACAGCTCCTCTCAAATATCCTCCGCCTGCGCCGGATAGGGACCGAACTGTCTCACGACGTTCTGAACCCAGCTCGCGTACCGCTTTAATGGGCGAACAGCCCAACCCTTGGGACCTGCTACAGCCCCAGGATGCGATGAGCCGACATCGAGGTGCCAAACCACTCCGTCGATGTGAACTCTTGGGAGTGATAAGCCTGTTATCCCCAGGGTAGCTTTTATCCGTTGAGCGATGGCAATCCCACTTTATACCACCGGATCACTAAGTCCTACTTTCGTACCTGTTCCACCCGTCGGTGTCACAGTCAAGCTCCCTTCTGCCTTTGCACTCTTCGAATGGTTTCCAACCATTCTGAGGGAACCTTTGAGCGCCTCCGATACCCTTTCGGAGGCGACCGCCCCAGTCAAACTCCCCGCCAGACATTGTCCCCCACCCAGGTCATGGGTGCAGGTTAGAAATCCAATACTGCAAGGGTGGTATCCCAACAGCGACTCACATAAAACTGGCGTTCTATGTTCAACGTCTCCCACCTATCCTGTACATACAGTATCGAATCCCAGTATCAAGCTGGAGTAAAGCTCCATGGGGTCTTTCCGTCCTGGCGCAGGTAACCAGCATCTTCACTGGTACTTCAATTTCACCGGATGCATTGTCGAGACAGTGCTCAAATCATTACGCCTTTCGTGCGGGTCGGAACTTACCCGACAAGGAATTTCGCTACCTTAGGACCGTTATAGTTACGGCCGCCGTTTACTGGGGCTTAAATTCGAAGCTTCGTTGCCTGACTTCTCCTCTTAACCTTCCAGCACCGGGCAGGCGTCAGCCCATATACCTCACCTTTCGGTTTCGCATAGACCTGTGTTTTTGCTAAACAGTTGCTTGAGCCTATTCTCTGCGGCCCTGCTTTCACAGGGCACCCCTTCTCCCGAAGTTACGGGGTCATTTTGCCGAGTTCCTTAACAATGCTTCTTCCGTCGGCCTTAGGATTCTCTCCTCATCCACCTGTGTCGGTTTACGGTACGGGTATGTGTATCACAATAGCGGCTTTTCTTGGCACATGGCTCACACGCTTCCCTACTTTGGTTCGGTCCACATTACGTCTTCGGATTGTAAGGAAGATTTGCTGTCCTTACTCCTACCCCGCTTGTACCGGTTTTCTCTTTCCCGGCTCGTGCTCTCCACATGCGTCCCCACAGTTCTGGGTACACATAGTACAGGAATCTCCACCTGTTATCCATCGACTACGTCTTTCGACCTCGCCTTAGGCCCCGACTTACCCAGAGCAGATCAGCTTTACTCTGGAAACCTTGGATATTCGGCCGGAAGGATTCTCACCTTCCTCTCGCTACTCATTCCGGCATTCTCTCTTCTTAGCACTCCACTGCTCCTTATCGGTACAGCTTCGCTGCGCTAACAATGCTCCTCTACCACTCCTAAAAGGAGTCCTAAGCTTCGGTGTCGTGTTTCAGCCCCGGACATTTTCGGCGCAGGACCTCTCGACTAGTGAGCTATTACGCACTCTTTGAATGTATGGCTGCTTCTGAGCCAACATCCTAGTTGTCTTCGAAATCCCACATCCTTTTCCACTTAACACGCACTTTGGGACCTTAGCTGTAGGTCTGGGCTCTTTCCCTTTTGACCACCCAACTTATCTCGTGCAGTCTGACTCCCGTGCATCACCTCTATGGCATTCGGAGTTTGATAATCTTCGGTAGACTTTGACGCCCCCTAGGATATTCAGTGCTCTACCTCCACAAGGTTAACACGAGGCTAGCCCTAAAGCTATTTCGAGGAGAACCAGCTATCTCCGGGTTCGATTGGAATTTCTCCCCTACCCACACCTCATCGCCACCCTTTTCAACGGATGTGCGTTCGGCCCTCCATTGCCTTTTACGGCAACTTCAGCCTGGACATGGGTAGATCACCCGGTTTCGGGTCTACGTACACTGACTTAACGCCCTGTTAAGACTTGGTATCCCTTCGGCTCCGCACCTTAAGTGCTTAACCTCGCCAGTAAACGTAACTCGCCGGACCGTTCTACAAAAAGTACGCGGTTGTACTCATATGGTACTTCCACAGTTTGTAAACACAGGGTTTCAGGTTCTCTTTCACTCCCCTCCCGGGGTCCTTTTCACCTTTCCTTCACAGTACTCTGCTCTATCGGTCACTAAGGAGTATTTAGCCTTACGGGGTGGTCCCCGCTCATTCCCACAAGGTTTCTCGTGTCTCGTGGTACTCTGGATCCTGCTCTGCTTCTTTCCGTTTCGCCTACGGGGCTCTCACCCTCTCTGGCCGGTCTTTCCAGAACCGTTCCGCTACAGTCAGAAGTCATAAATGCAGTCCGAACCCCGGAGTGCACGCACTCCGGTTTGGGCTCTTTCCATTTCGCTCGCCGCTACTTTGAAAATCGAGTTTTCTTTCTCTTCCTCCGGCTACTTAGATGTTTCAGTTCACCGGGTTCCCTCCGTACACCTATGGATTCAGTGTACGGTGACTGAGGTATGCTCAGCCGGGTTTCCCCATTCAGAAATCTACGGATCAATGGATATGTGCTCCTCCCCGTAGCTTATCGCAGCTTATCACGTCTTTCATCGGCTCTTAGTGCCAAGGCATCCACCCTGCGCTCTTTTTAGCTTGACCTAATAACTGAGCAAGCGGTTTCGAATAAAGCAAAGTCCGTTGCAAGCTCGCTTGCATAAGGGCTTTTGATTTATTCGGAAATCATTTGCGAAGCAAAGGACATGAGTAAGACGAAGTCTTACGAATGACCGCTTGCGCGATTCCCGCCAACCAGTTCTTCACATCTAGCGTGATGTTACTTTAGGTTTTGTTTCGTTTTGCTTGTTTGATCTCACAATCTCTTGCAAGATCCCTCGGATGTCTTGTTATATCGTTTTGCAAACTTGATATAATAGATTTTAATTTCAATATTCGGTTTTCAAGGAACAAACCTGACACTAAAGTGCCAGCTCTAAGAGAATACTTCGTATTCTCCGTTCGACAAATCGGTTAGTATTTGTCGACTGGGCTTAAGTGGGCATTACCTCTTTTACCTCAAAGGTTGTAAGGTTACTCACTTAACTGGGCTTAAGTGGACTCGAACCACCGACCTCACGCTTATCAGGCGTGCGCTCTAACCGGCTGAGCTATAAGCCCATTTGTAATCTGGCAGCCACCTGCTCTCCCATACCGTCTCCAGTATAGTACCATCGGCCGCTTGGGTCTTAACCATCGTGTTCGGGATGAGAACGGGTGTGTCCCCCAAGCGCATCGCCACCAGAAAATGATCTTCACTTCGTGAAGCTCTTGCTAATTGCTTCGCAATTAGTGCTTCCAGAAGTTTCTTGATTTACCTCTTTGGCAAATCAACAGTAATGCAACCCCTACTTCTTCCGTTTCCTTAGAAAGGAGGTGATCCAGCCGCACCTTCCGATACGGCTACCTTGTTACGACTTCACCCCAGTTATCAGACCTGCCTTCGGCGGCTCCTTCCTTGCGGTTAGGTCACCGACTTCGGGCATTTCCGACTCCCATGGTGTGACGGGCGGTGTGTACAAGACCCGGGAACGTATTCACCGCAGCATTCTGATCTGCGATTACTAGCGATTCCAGCTTCATGTAGTCGAGTTGCAGACTACAATCCGAACTGAGACGTTATTTTTGAGATTCGCTCTGCCTCACGACTTCGCTTCTCTTTGTTTACGCCATTGTAGCACGTGTGTAGCCCTGGTCATAAGGGGCATGATGATTTGACGTCATCCCCACCTTCCTCCGGGTTATCCCCGGCAGTCTCTCTAGAGTGCCCATCTTACTGCTGGCTACTAAAGATAAGGGTTGCGCTCGTTGCGGGACTTAACCCAACATCTCACGACACGAGCTGACGACAACCATGCACCACCTGTCTCCTATGTACCGAAGTACTAACGGCATTGCCCGTTATTCATAGGGATGTCAAGACCAGGTAAGGTTCTTCGCGTTGCTTCGAATTAAACCACATGCTCCACCGCTTGTGCGGGTCCCCGTCAATTCCTTTGAGTTTCATTCTTGCGAACGTACTCCCCAGGTGGATTACTTATTGCGTTTGCTGCGGCACCGATGGGTCGTACCCACCAACACCTAGTAATCATCGTTTACGGCGTGGACTACCAGGGTATCTAATCCTGTTTGCTCCCCACGCTTTCGAGCCTCAACGTCAGTTACAGTCCAGTAAGCCGCCTTCGCCACTGGTGTTCCTCCTAATATCTACGCATTTCACCGCTACACTAGGAATTCCACTTACCTCTCCTGCACTCTAGTTCTACAGTTTCCAAAGCATTCCCGGGGTTAAGCCCCGGGCTTTCACTTCAGACTTGCAAAACCGTCTACGCTCCCTTTACACCCAGTAAATCCGGATAACGCTTGCCCCCTACGTATTACCGCGGCTGCTGGCACGTAGTTAGCCGGGGCTTCTTAGTCAGGTACCGTCATTTTCTTTCCTGCTGATAGAGCTTTACATACCGAAATACTTCTTCACTCACGCGGCGTTGCTGCATCAGGGTTTCCCCCATTGTGCAATATTCCCCACTGCTGCCTCCCGTAGGAGTTTGGGCCGTGTCTCAGTCCCAATGTGGCCGTTCACCCTCTCAGGCCGGCTACTGATCGTCGCCTTGGTGGGCCGTTACCTCACCAACCAGCTAATCAGACGCGGGTCCATCTTGTACCACCGGAGTTTTTCACACTGCTTCATGCGAAGCTGTGCGCTTATGCGGTATTAGCAGTCGTTTCCAACTGTTGTCCCCCAGTACAAGGCAGGTTACCCACGCGTTACTCACCCGTCCGCCACTAACTTACATATCGCTAGGCTTCAATGTAAGTCCGTTCGACTTGCATGTGTTAGGCACGCCGCCAGCGTTCATCCTGAGCCAGGATCAAACTCTCATGTT